>JAQBFL010000093.1:0-2748 GCA_032123415.1 bacterium
TGGTGGCTCAAGGTGTGAGCGATCCTTTCCGATCGGACACTGTCGGGTTCTGTGAATGCACATAACCTGGACTATTCCTCCCGGGAAGAAGCCGCCGTGTCCAGCAACAGGGTAGTGATCCTGTGCGCGCCCACTTTCACCATCGCTCTCCCGTCCTTGATCCGCGCCGGGGATTTCGGCAGGGGTTCCTCGAGGAGATTGACCTCGACGGCGGAGACGATGGGTTCCGGCAGGCGGATGACGGGGAAAGCGCCACGGCCGGCCGCATCGTAACCGCGCACCACAATTCCCTTGCCCTTCCGGGCCCGCTTGACGCCGGTGACGACGAAGTGCGGCCCGGCCTCCACTTCCAGGAAGGAATAAACAGCCGGCAGGACGCCGGCCTGCGCCCGGGCCTGGAAGGTTTCCGGCGGCACATTATAGCTCATGCCGAGGCGCGGCAGGTCCGCGTCGAAGGCGTCTCCCGCGTGCGGCAGAATGGCCCACTCGATGTCATGGATGCCCACATCGGGGAGGATGTCAGGGTCGTACGCGCTGCGGAGCAGGGTCATGCGCACCACGCCGCCCTCGAGGGAATGTCCGTATTGCCCGCGGTTCAGGATGGCCAGGCCGCCTCCCGGGGCCGCCACATCGACCCATTTCTGCGCCGGGACCTCGTGCCCGGCCTTCCGGTCCACCACCGCGAAGGGAACATCGCACCGCAGTTTCCGGGGGTTGCCGGCCACACTCCAATGAGCCCGCAGCATCGGTCCATCCTGATTGCCGCCACCACGTTCCAGCCATTCGACGTGCAGTTTGCAGTCGATGCGCGGGGTGTCCGCGTGTAACGTCGTCAGCAGGCGGAAGAAACTGCGGCCCCAGGTGTAATCGCATTGCACGGAAATGGATTCCGGTCCTTCCTGAACCACGGTCGCCGGCCCCACCGGCTTCAACATTTCGGGTCCGGACGCCGCGAGATCGAGTTCCCAGGCGCTCATCGCGCGCGGCTTTTCCAGGTACATTCCCAGCCAGTTCGCGCCCCCGGCCCCCAGCAGGTTCCGGCCGGGTTTGCCTTTTCGGCGCAGCCGGAGCGAAGTGATGCGGCCGTTGGCGGGATGGAACTCCATTTCCAGGAAGCGGTTGTGCAACCGGAGCCCCCGGCGTGACAGGGTGCCGCCCTCCTCCGCGACGGCCAGCTCGGGCAGTCCCGGATAGGGTTGCCCCCAGGATTGGATCGGCATATTCGCCGTGCCGGTCACCGGCCTGACCCGATAGGTGTGATAGCCGAGCGCGGGAAGATCGGCGGCCGTGAACTGGATCCAGACATGATATTCCGTGTCGAAATTCCTGGTCCGCACAATCTGGACCGGGATTTCCGCGCCTGCGGCATCGTGCAGCCGGACCCGCTGGAAATTCTCATGCACGACGATTTCGGCCACCACCACCTCGGACCGTTTCCAGGCCAGCGGATTGAAGACCACCAGCGGAATGCCGCCGTCCTCCAGGGCGATCTTTTCCGCCAGAAACCGCAGGCTGCGCAAACGCACCTGTAGCGCCAGTTCCAGCCCCCCGGCGTATTTCCTGCGGCTGTCATCATTCGATTCGTGAATCGCCGAGCCGGGCAGGATGTCGTGGAACTGGTTGAAGACCAGCGCTTTCCAGGCCTCATCCAGCTCCCGTTCCGGCCACGGGCATTTTTGACGCAGGGCGGCCAGCGCCAGCCCCTCGGCCGCCTGCAGGGCGTTTTCGAGCGCGCGATTGCCCCGCTTGATGGTTGCCACGTTGCTGTAGCAGCCCCGAAAGATGTAGCCCAACTCGCCTTTGATGATCCGCAGGCCCCTTGCTTTCGGAGCGACCGCATCAAAATAGCCGTCGGCTGTGTCGAATTTGATTTCCGGGAACAGAGGGCTGGGCTGATAGCTCCGGGCCGCGAGAATGTCGCGTCGCGTCGGCCCTCCCCCGTGGTCTCCCACGCCGTAGATAAACATCTGGTGGCCTACGCCGGACGGCAGGCGCCGGGGTTCGTGGCGGATCCCTGGACCGATGGCGCCGTTGTATCCCTGTCCAGTCTTGGTGAGCACCCGCGATCCGTCGGGGGCCTCCCACCAGTAGAGCTGCTCCCGCGGGCCGGTGCGCATGTGGTAGAAGTATTGGATGCCGGCGCTTTGCAGAATCTGCGGCAGTTGGGCGGCATGGCCGAAATTGTCCGGCAGCCAGCCCACCCGGGCGCGGATCCCGAACCGGGACTGGAAATACTCCTGTCCCAGTAGAAACGACCGCGCCAGCGCCTCGCCCGACGACAGATTGGTGTCGCCCTCGGTCCACATGCCGCCCGTCACATTCCACCTTCCGCTCTTCACAGCCCGCCGGATTTTTGCGAACAATGCCGGCTCCAGGCGCTCGATGGCGTCATAGCAGGAGGCCTGGCTCTGGGAAAAGCGAAAATCCGGGAACTCCGCCATGAAGCGGATTACCTGGCGGAAAGTGGCCTGGCAGACCTGCACCGTCTCGGGCCAGCGCCACAACCAGTTCATGTCGATGTGCGCATGTCCGATCAGGCTGACCGACTGTCCGCGCATTTTTCCGCCATCCGCGCGCACCGCCGCCCCGAGGGCCCGGCCCTGCCGGGATATGGCCGGCAGGTTGCCGCCAACCAGCGCCCGCGTCAGCCGCTCCGCGGGCCGGGCGAAGACCGGGCTGTTTTCAAAATTCTCCACCCAGCCCAGGGCCCGGTGCAGATCCCCCATCAGCTCTCGAAGGTCGGCTGGC
>JAQBFL010000094.1:0-2516 GCA_032123415.1 bacterium
CCACCCTTCACGCCTCAAACTGGCCAGGGCCGCTTCGTCTTCGTCCTGAAGAGACTAGCTTTGAGGCCATTTTCTCCCATAAAGCCTTGACGGACAAGGGTCTTTCTCGTAATATATGTTGTAATAAAAACACACGGGAGGACGCCCAGAATGGGACGCAGCCGGAAGCCAATCAGAGCCAGAATTGAGGGTAAAAAAGAGGTCGCCCGATTCCTGCACCCGGTCCTTGGCCGCACGGTGCGGATCAACCTGGGGCGCGGGGACAAGGCGGTAGCCAACCTGGCCTCCCTCAACCGCATCTTCATGAACGAGACCCTCTGGCGCGATCCGCCCGATGACAACCCATTCATCCGCGATCAGTGGGCCGGTGAGTCAGCCAGAACCGTCGAGAAAGACAACCAGGTGGTCGCGGATGGCGAACCGGTTCCAGTTTCCTCCGGCATGACCCTGCACCTCGTAGCCGAGAATAAGTTCCTGAAGGAGGACAACGCCTACCTGCGGGCCGACAACAAGAATCTCCGAAGGCGGCTGGAGGTGGATCTGGGCCACCGCGTCCGCTCGGGCAGTTGTCCGACCATCCGTGAGGCCATTGATGCCTTCCTGCCAACCATCTCGCACCTCTCAGTGCAACGCCAGAGTGACACGCGCAATGCGCTGAAGCTCTTCTATGAAGAGTTCGGCGAAAGCACGGAGATCGACGAGATTGAGGGGCAGGAGGAACGCATTGACCAGTGGCTCAACGCGCGAAGATCGACGCTGAAGGAGCGTCAGGGGCAGGTCATCACGACCGCGCGACGGCTCAAGATCCGGCAGATCGTGGTCAGACTCCTGGAGCACGCCGGTGTCCCAGTCCAGCGAAAGCTATTCCAGAAACGGAGCAGCCATGATATGCGAAATGAGCGCGGCCCGATCCGCTTCCTGTCCAAGGATCAGGCGAAGCAGATGTCCGACGCGCTACCCAACTACTGGTCAAACGTGTTCCGCACCCAGGTCGGCCTTGGGTTGCGTCCGGGCGAACTGCCAACCCTGAAACGCTCGGATTTCGCTGACGATCAGAGCACCGTTACGCTGTCGCCATTGCTCCACCTGACGTTGAAGACGGGGAGTCGGGTCATTCAGGTGCCGCAGGTGTTGAGGCCCATGATCCGCAAGCGGTTGCGCAAGAAGGAAATCCTCTTTCCAAAACCCGATGGCAAGCCCTGGGAAAGCCGGGACGCTTTCAATGGGGCTTACCGGGACGCACTGCGGTTTGCCGCCAAGTCGATCGGCATCGAAATGAAGATCGACTCCTACATCGGTCGCAGGACCTGCGCGTCGATCCTGATCCGTGAAGGCATGAGTGGTGAACGCGTAGCGGCGATCCTGGGGAACAGCCCGAATATCATCCGCGAGCACTATGGACGCCTGCTATCACACGAGGTCGATCCGAGCCCGGCGGCGATTGCATAGCGACTGGGCGTCACCAGACAGCGGGCCCGGGGTGAGGAACAGAAGGCGGATCGGAATAGTAGCGACATCCTCAGGGGATGCGCGTGGCATCCCCTTTGAATGGCATGGAGAGCGAGGGGCACTCTTCCAGAAAGGCAGGTTGAAGTGAACAACGACAAAAAAACCCAGGAAAGCAGGTATTTGGCGGTCCAGAGGGCAATCGTGCGATACGCGTTCGACGATCCGAAAGTGACATTCTTCGGGGTCATGCCGCATCCGGGACCTGAAGGCTGCACCTATCTCGACGTGTACAGCGACAGCACGCCCTGGTCTCCACTGCTAGACCAACGGCCACCCCTCCTCGAATCGACGCTGCTCCTGCACGTCTGCGACTCAGAGCGCGCAACCCTCTGGAAGCCCGGCAAACAACCCGTCTCTACTCCCAAGGAGGCCACGAGAAGGAACGAGAGCCTCGTCCATATTGAGCTGCCGTTCGTGGACAACGGCATCTTCGATGCATTGCTAAAGGACGCGGAGAAACTGCTTATCCCAGAGAGGATCACTACGGCCAAGGTCTTTGGGCAGCCGCTATCCTACCGCAAACCCCTACTTGTCAGGCCGATCCGTTTGACCGGGCGGGAGATACGAGTTGAGGCCGTCCAACTCATTAGGCACTCGGACGGAACACTGGAGTCAGCGACGCTGTACAAGAGCGGCATCCCCCTTGGCCCGCTGAATCTACATTGCCACGCCAACCTACTGATTGAACTATCCGATCCCATTTCTGGGAACATTGCCGAGGATGTGCGGCGCCAGTTGGTTGCTCACCTCCCTGCTCAAGCCGCGGCGGAAATGCCTGCCAGAATCGTGAATACCCAACCCGCCACCGCAGAGGATTTCGTTCCTGGGGAATGGGAAGCCGACGAGCGGTAATGATGCGTGTACCCAAGCACACGCCATTGGGTACTGGCGCGTCTGCCGCAGGCACACTGACAAACGATCGTCAGACGGAAAGGTGGGCCGCTTCTACGAATGCATGACAAAGCGGGCAAGGCGCGCGCAAATCTGAATGCGGGCAAGGACGGACC
>JAQBFL010000095.1:0-8509 GCA_032123415.1 bacterium
GTCCCGTGGTCGTGCCCGAGGCCGGAAGACTGAGCTTCCGGCAATGGTTGCACACGGAGGCGCCTCTGAACGCCACCCAGGCTTGGGACGGTTGCTTCGTCGAGGTCTCGACGAACAACGGCGCCTCCTTTACCAGCCTGACTCCGGTCGGCGGCTATCCCTACGTCATCTACGGGCATTCCGCATCCCCATTCCCCGACGGAACGCCGTGCTTCGCGGGTACGGGCGGCTGGGAACGCATCGAATTCGATCTCGCCGCATTCGCCGGACAAATGGTGATGTTCGGTTTCCGCTTCGGGTCGGATGGCTACGTCTCGGGCGCGGGTTGGCACGTCGACGACATCGTCGTCGGCCCGATCTCGGCCGACGATGGCTGGCTTGTCCTCGGCAGAGCCTCGGGAAGTCTGGAGCCGGGCGCAACCGACATACTGGCGATCACGCTCTCCGCGCAGTTCATCGAACCGGCCGAAACCCGATCCGCGGGCGTGCGATTCCTGTCCAACGATCCGACGCGCCCGTCGCGCGTGATCCCCGTGTCGCTGCACAATCTCACCCGCGCCATACGAATCGAGCAACCGCCGCACGGGAGCATCGCGCCGGCCGGCACGCGCTACCTCGCGGCCGGGGATGACGCGGCATTCGAGATCGCCGCGGACCCGTACTATCGGATCGCCGCCGTCGTGACCGACGGCGCTGCCGCGCCCGTCCAGCCGGCCACGAACCGCCTGGTCGTAACCTTCCTCAACGTTCTCTCCAACATGGTCCTGCGCGCCGACCTGCGCGCCGATCTGGCCGCGCACGACGTGCCGCTTTGGTGGCTGGCATCCTTCGCTCTCACGAACTCGCCCCCCGACCAAGAGGCAGGGGCCGACCAGGACGAGGACGGCGCGCCGGCCTGGGCCGAGTATGTGGCCGGGACCGATCCAACGGATCCTTCGTCGTTGTTCGCCATCCGTCACATCGCGCCCTTCGCCACGCACACGGTCGAGACGGAAATCGAGGACGAAGGCGTGGTCTACACCTCCGCGTGGAGCATCGTGGACGGCATGACGCTGTCCTGGCCGAGCGCATCGAACCGCGTGTATCACCTGTTCGGCGCCGATCCGCGCACCGGGCTGTTCAAGCCGCTGCAGACAAACGTGCCTGCCACCCCGCCGGAGAATACGCTACTGCACAGGTTCGCGCCCGAGACGCCGGTCTTCTACCGCATCGGCGTGGAGCTCGAGTAGCTCGACTCACCGCGCAACGGGTGTCTCGACGACCTCGATCGACTTCGCGCAGCGGAAGCCGAGGTCCGGCAGGATGCGACGGCGGCCCGACCGCCGTCGCACGGGCACCGGCGTCTTGCTCTCGACTCCGCGTCTGCAGCTCGCCAATTCCTCGGGCATCGTCGAGCTGAACGACCCGCCGCGCCACACTCTCAGTGTGCCGTCTTCCGGACCCTGCGGATCGCGCAGATCGGACTTGGCATAGTACCGCGCATCGTACCAGTCCCCCACCCATTCGGCCGCGTTGCCGGCCATGTGCATCAGCCCATACGGACTGACCGGCTGCTTGTCCCACTTGAGAAAACCGTTCTCGATGGCCTCGATCGCCTGCGGCGCCAGCCAGGCATCGACGGCCCAAGTCACGTCCGGCAGCTTCGTCGGAGGCGGAGGCGGGAGTTCTTCCTTGCGAACGCAGGCGCATCCGAACCTCGGTTCCGGCTCCGGCGTGATCGGCGGGTTCTGCCGGTCCATCTCGCCCGCGAGTTCCCGGCGCCCCCCCGCCCAGTTGACGATCTGGCCGCGCCAGTCGTCGCCCCACGGATAGACCCGCTGATCGAGGCCGCGGGCCGCCTTCTCCCATTCGGCCTCGGTCGACAACCGCTTGCCCGCCCACTTCGCGTAGGCATAGGCGTCGAACCAGTCCACACCCACGACGGGCTGGCGGTCATCGCTGAGTTCCGGGTACTCCCACCCCTCTGCATCGTGGTTCTTCAACGGCGGCGCCAGAGGATGCTCCACGGAAGGATCGCCTGTCGACTTCATGTACTCCACGAATTCGCGGTACTCCGCGTTGCTGACTTCATGTTTGTCGATCAGGAACGGCGAAACGAAGACCAGGTGCATCGGAAAAGCGTTGTCCGTCGTCGCCGCGCCGCGGTTGCCCATCAGGAAGTAGCCTCCCGGGACATAGGCCATGTCCTTATCCTCGGCCGCCACGCGCGGTTCGTCTCCGCCACGCGCCGCCGCCGACCACGACTCCAGGATGGTCTGCTGCATGCGGACATTGTAGTCTATGTCCATTCCCTTCAAGACGGCCGCCACCTCGCCCTCGGTGCTGGCGACCTGCGCGATCCAGAACTGGAGAAACCCGGTCGTCTCATCCGCGGCCACGTCGAATTCGCGGTCGGCAAGCAACTTGGGCAGCCGCTCCTGCATCAGCGACGGCAGGGCGCGCGCAATCTCGCGCCGCTTGCTCACCAACTCCTCGTGCCGCGCCCGCATGGCCTCGTCGCGCTTGGACTCTTTGCTCAGCGCGGCGATCTCCTCGGTGTGCAGCTCGAAGCGCTTGAGGGCCGCGCGCACGGGCGCCAGCCACTCGCCGCCGACCTTCTCCTCGCCCTTCAGCAGAAGCGCCAGTTCGCCCGCGAAAACACCGCGTCGCTCGCGAATCGCGTCGGCCTCGGCCGCCGCCGGCGCCTTGTCCAGAAACTCGTCCAGCATCGCGATACGACGCTTGTACTCATCGGCGGACAGGTTGTTCTGCAGGTCGATTTCCAGCGCCAGCAGCTTCTCCGCCAGTTCCTTGGCCACATCGCCCGCGTCGATCCTGGCGATCGCCTTTCGGGGAATCGGCCGGGTCATGTTGATTCCCTCGCCCTGATCGATGCGCAACTCGATCCGCGCGTCGCTCTCCGAGACGATCAGCCCCTCCATGATCTGGCCGTCCACCAGCCGCACGATCACCGGCGACGGCCCGTCGAACAACTTCCGGGCTTCCGCGGAGAGATCCGCCTGCGTCAGGCTCATGACCCGCGCCGCCGTCGCAAGCACCACCAGTATCGCCATCCATCGGTTCGCATGCATCGCGTTGTTCTCCCGTTCGATTCGACAAGCCGTTCCGCAACCAACCTCACTATAAACGGCGCCCCCCCGCAAGTCAACCTTCACACCTTCACGCCTTCACGGCCGGGTCTTGCCGGGTCTTGCGTCGATCGTCAACATGGCCATGGAACGCGCTGAAGCGTGGTACGCTCCGCCTCCGTCCGCTCAAGGCGTGACGGGAAACGCAACCGCCCCATAGCCGACAACCCATTGACCGCGGCCTTCCGGAAAATCGTCGCCGCTGTTCCGGCCATACAGCAGCACGCCCTTCCCGCAACCTTGCCCGCGTGCGAACTCCATCGCCGTCAGAACGGGCGCCAGCCCGCAACACACCTGGCGCGACGGCGTCCACGCCCTCGCCAGCCCCGGTGCATCGAGCTCCACCATGCGCTTCAGCGTCTCGGCGTCCGTGCGCGCCACCGCGTCGTAGTCCGGGTCGTGCAGCAGGTCCGTGCTCGCCACCACGGCAATGCGGCGGCGGCCCGCCAGGTCTTTCAGCGCCGCGACCAGCTCGGTCCGCGTGGCGGCATCGTGGTCGCCGATGAGGGCCACGACCAGTCGTGCGTCCGGCAGCGCCCTTTGCACGAAGGGGATCTGGTTCTCGGCCGAGTGCTCTCCCGCATGCGGCGCATAGTCCAGCACGATGCGGCCAGATCGTTCCGCCAGGCGCTTCGCAGCCTCGGCGTCGAGCAGGGCAGTTCCCAGGGGCGTTTCGATGGCGTCGCCGTCCATCAACGCCACGCCTCGAAAGCCGGAGCGATGGCTGAACCCGAGAATCACGACCGTCTCGGGGGGCTCCTCCGCGGGCCAGCTGTCCCGCAACGCGCGAAACGAATACCCCGCCACACGGCCGGAGTAGACGTAACCCGCATGCGGCGCGATCACCGCCACAGCCCGCCCCGTGAAGGCCGGCGGCGCCGCCTCGCCGACGAACCCATCCACCATGGCGGACAACTGCGCCCGCGCATCGGGAAACCAACGCCCCGCCCCGAGGGCGCGATGCACGACCGACGTCTCCTTGGCTTTCATCGCCTCATCTCCCTCCGCGTCCGACATGCCGCAAAACGCAAGCACGGCCGCCGCGCAGACATCCGCAAGAGCCTGAACCGACTTCACGGCGTCACGCCTCCACTCGCAGATTCGGGCAGGCGTCCACGCGCATCGCCTCCTCGCCGCGCACGCCCTGCCCCATACCGGCCAGCCCGGCGATCATGGCGGCATTGTCTCCACACAACCGCGGCTCTGCCAGCAGCAGCCGTACGCCCGTGCGCGACGCCAGTTCGCCCAACCGCTCCCGCAGCCGGCTGTTCAGCGTCACGCCGCCGCCCGCAACAAACATCCCCACGCCGCGCGCCGCCGCGGCGCAACCGCGGATCAACGCATCCATGATCGCCTCCTGGTAAGAGGCCGCCACATCGGGCAAGGAGAACCCATCGCCGCCAACCGGGTGCTGCGCGATGTAGTATAGCAGGGCCGTCTTGAGTCCGCTGAAACTGAAGCACATTTCATGATCCATGCCGGAGACCGCGCGCGATCCCCGCCCGGTTCGCCCGCGTGGAAAACGATGGACGTCGCGCCGCCCGCCGTGCGCGATACGGTCGATCGCCGGGCCGCCCGGATAGCCCAACCCCAGTAACGTGGCGCCCTTGTCGAACGCCTCGCCCGCCGCATCGTCCACGGTCTGCCCCAGGAGACGGTAGACGCCTGGCGTCTCCACCCGCACCAGGCAGGTGTGTCCGCCGGATACGACCAGCGCCGCATAGGGACACACCTCCGCCGGGTCCGGCGCATCGTCGCGCATGAACGCCGAATGAATGTGCGCCTGGAGGTGGTTGACCGCCACCAGCGGCTTGCCGGTGCGCAGCGCAAGCCCCTTGGCGGCCGAAATGCCCACGAGCAACGAGCTGGCCAGTCCCGGACCGAACGTGACCGCGATCGCGTCCAGATCCTTCCAGTCCACCCCCCCCTGCCGCATGGCCTCATCCACCGTGCCCGGCAACGCCTCGACGTGGCAGCGGCAAGCGATCTCGGGAACGACGCCGCCGTAGGGCGCGTGCAGCCGTACCTGGCTGAACACCACGCTGGAAAGAATCTCCCGGCCGTCGCGCACCACGGCCGCGGCCGTTTCGTCGCACGAGGTCTCGATTCCCAGGACGATCATCCCCCGACGCCTCCCGCGCCCGCGCGGAAGATTCTCAGGGCCTGCAGCAGATCGATGGCGCGATCGAGCTGCTTGTCCGGCGCAGCGGCCGGCGCTTCCTTTCCGTCGGCCTCAAACAACTCGGGGTTCTCCGCACGCGCACGGGACTCCTGCACCGCGCGCCATTCCGCCGCGGTCGCCTCCACGGGTACGTCCGGTTCGATCCCCACCCCATGGATCATGCGGCCGCTCGGCGTGTAGTAACGCGCCGTCGTCATGCGAATGGCCACCGAATCGTCCGCCCGCAGCTTGACGATGCTCTGAACCGAAGCCTTGCCGAACGTCTTCTCGCCCACCACGACGGCCCGGCGGTTGTCCTGCATGGCGCCCGCGACGATTTCCGACGCGCTCGCGCTCCCGCCGTTCACCAGCACGACCATGGGCAGATCCGTCCAGTGCATGGCCCCGCCGGCCACCGCATGCTGGGCCGGATAGACGCCGTCCCGGCCCCGCGTGGTCACCACCGGCGCCCCCGCCGGCAGGAACATGCCGGCGACTTCAACCGCCGAAGACAGCAGCCCGCCGGGGTTGCCGCGCAGGTCCAGCACCAACGAGGTCATCCCCTGGGACCGCAGGGACTCGACGGCTTCGCGCAACGACTCGGCCGTCGGCCGGGAAAACTGCGTCACGCGCACGTACCCGATATCGTCACGGACGATACGCCGGCCCTTGATGCTCGGGACGGCGATGGTGTCGCGGACGATCTCGACGTCCCGCTCCTCGCCCGCGTCCGGCGCGACCCTCAGGGTGACGGAAGCGCCCTTCTCCCCGCGCAGTTTCTCCACCGCGGAGCGCAGGGTGATGCCGTCGGTCTTGCTGCCGTCGATCGAGAGGATACGCTCGCCCGGCATGATCCCCGCGCGGAACGCCGGCGTGTCCTCGATGGGGGCGATGACCGTCAGCCGGCCGTCGCGGAACCCGATATGGATGCCGATGCCGCCGTACTTTCCTTCCGTATCGTCGCGTACCTCGCCGAAGCGCTCGGAATCGAGGAAACTGCTGTGTTCGTCCAGCCCGTGGAGCATGCCGTCCAGCGCACGGTTGACGATCTCGGCGAAGGTCTTCTCATCGACGTAGTGGCGCCGGACATGGAGCAGCACTTCGGCGAACACTTCGACTTGCGCATAAAGCGAATCGGCCGACGACGCCCCCGCGGGAACCGCATTCGACTCCGCGCGGGCACTCCCCGCCGCCAGCCAAGCCACGCACACCACGCACCAGACCGCCTGTCGCATCGGACCTACCCTTCCTGAACTTGCTCGAACCACTCGCGTTGCGCCAATTGCCAGTATGCGCCAGCGCCCCCGGATCCGCAACCGATTTCACGCGCGCACCGGCCGGTTCGGGCGTAGTTTTCTTTGGCTCCATTTCGACTTGTGGCCGGCGTGGCAAGATACGGGATTGACCGAGCCGCCCACAGAACTCAGACTACCGATACAAACCGGCCATGGCCGGACCAACGGACGAATACAAAGGGGCTCTTCGGTATGAGCGATACGGCTGAGAAAAAGGCGTTCCTGCACGACCCGCAGCTCGACATGGACGGATACCCCGAGGCGTGCCCGTTCAACACGCGTCGGGCCGGGCAGACCCACGCCAAGGTGCGGGCCATGGGACTGCTGAACGGAACCGATCGCTTCGAGGCCATCCCCGAGCCGCTCACGACCGAGGACCTGGCGCTGTTCCACACCCCCGAGTATCTGGACGCGCTCGATCGCGCCGGACGCGGCGCCCTGCGGCCGGATGAGGCGCTGCGCTTCGGTCTCGGCACCCCCGATTGCCCGATCTTCAAAGGCATGTACGATTACATCCGCCTCGCGGCCGGCGCGTCCGTGACCGGCGCGCGATTGCTCCTCAACGGGCGTGCGCATATTGCCTTCAACCCCTCGGGCGGCTTCCATCACGCGCAGAGCGCCAACGCCGCCGGGTTCTGCTTCCTGAACGACATCGTCCTGGCGGCCATGACCCTGGCCGACGCGGGACGCCGCGTGCTGTTTCTGGATATCGACGTCCACCATTGCGACGGCGTGCAGGATGCGTTTTATGAACGGAGCGACATCATGACGGTGTCGATGCACGAAAGCGGCAAGACCCTGTTCCCGGGCACGGGTTTCGAGGAAGAGATCGGACATGGCGCGGGGCGCGGCTACAATGTGAATTTTCCTCTGCCGGTCGGGACGTACGATGCGGCGTATCTGCGGGTCTTCGAATTGGGCGTCCTGCCGCTCGTCCAGGCGTATGACCCCGACGTCATCATCCTGGAAATCGGCATGGACGCGCTGGCGGGGGACCCCCTGGCTCACCTGCACCTGAGCAACAACGTCTTTGCGGACATCGTCGAGCGCGTGCGGGGACTCGGGAAGCCGATCCTCGCCACGGGGGGCGGAGGCTATAACATCGAAAACACCGTCCGCGGCTGGGTGCTGTGCTGGAGCGTGCTATGCGGCGACCAGGCCCACCACGATGCCATGAGCTTCGGCATGGGCGGCGTCATGCTGGAGAACACGGAATGGTCAGGCGGGTTGCGCGATCGGACGCTGCTCTCCGACGCGGGGCGACGCTCCGCGGTGGACCTCGAGATCGCCGCGACGTTGCGGAAGGTTCATTCCCTCGTGTACCCGATCCACGGCATCACCCCGCGCTAGGCATGCCCTCAGTCCTTGGGCTCGCCCAAGAACACATGAACCGCGGGGTGCGAGGCCAGAACCGGCGAAACGAAGGTCAGCAGGTCCGCGTAACGGATCGTCGGGTCCGCAAAGACCAGCAGCACCGGAATGCCGGGATTGGCGTCCAGCAGGACGCGGAAGGCCTCGGGCGTCGCGGCCGGCATGTCCTCGATCCGCAATTCGGGCCGGATCCGGTCGTCATGCCAGATCTGCTCGATGCGCGTGGCAAGCGCCGCAACCACGCCGCCCTCCCCGCTCTTCAATCTTAACTCCCAGGGCTGCGCCCTGCGCCCGGAACGCTCCCGAAAGGACTCGTTGGGGACATGCGCGCGGTAGTAGGGACGCCCCGCGGGCGGCGGTTCAACCCGAATGCCGGTCTCGGTTTCGATCGACGAGAGAAGCTGACAAAGATCGTGAACCGCCTGCAGCGTCAGGCCGTCATCGAAGGCCAGCGTCACATAGGGATCGCGCCCCTCGGCGACCAGATCCGAAAAAAGAGCCAAGGCGGCATTGAGCCCCGCGTTGGTCGTCGACTGACCGCCCCACCGCAGATC
>JAQBFL010000096.1:0-4687 GCA_032123415.1 bacterium
GGAACGAATTGACCATGAACGCGCCGAAGAACGCCATGATGTAGAACAGGATATACTTAAAGGCATCCGGGAGGAGCAGGGCGTACCCGATCAGGATCGAGCAGAGGAAGAGGTAGTCGAGGAGGTGGTCCATGTAGAAACCCCACTTGACAAGGCCCGTATCGCGCTTTCGGCCGATGGCGCCGTCCAGCAGGTCCGTGACGTACTGCAGCACAATCATGACGGAAGCCAGCCACAGCCAGTGAATGTTGTAGCGGGCCAGGAACGAGAAGGCAATGATGAGGGCGCTCCACAGGACGGTCGTCAGGGTCAGGTGGTACGTTTCAACGCTGCGCGGGACGAACGGCAGCAACCAGTCGCGCAGCTTTCCTTCCGGCCCCGCCAGCAGTGAGGCCCCGACTTTCTTGTCGCCTTGAAACGTCATGGCCGGGATCCTAACTCAACCGCTCCGAATTGCAAAGAGGAGAGTGAGTGCCAGGCCGGGCGCATCGCCGCTCAAGTCGCGTGGTTCTTACGCGCCATCGGCACGGCTCGACGGAGTCTCGCCCTCCAGCCGGACGGGCTCAATCCTCACGGCGGCGGATCTTGAGGGCCACGTCGCGGGTCACGTTGTACAACTGACCCGGGTCCTCGGCCAGCGGGTTGAACAGCCGGGCCTTCTGGCGCCAGCGGCGCCCCGCGTCGCGCTTCCATTCCAATCCGTTGTAACGCAATTCGGTGGTTGGCCCGCAGATCCAGAGGTAGGCCCGGTCCTCGGCGGCGCGGGCGTGCACGGTCATCGATGGCGCGCCGGGGAGTTGGCTCCGGGGATAGCGCCACGCCCGCCCGCGCAAGTCCTCGCCGCGGATGAAGTCGGCGAAGCGGGCGTGGAACCGGTCGAGCCCCCGGCCGAAGATGAAGTTCCACCACCACGCCATGGGCGTGCCGGCGAAGCGCATGGTCCAACCCAGCCACAGGCCGTCGTGGATCTCGTGCGCCACCCAGCGCGGATCGCCGCCGAAGCAGTGGCCCGCATACTCCTCGATGAAGAGCGGCTTGCCGAACGGGGAAAGCCACTTCTGCGCCGAGGCGAACGGGCCGAGCATGCCCTCGCCGAAGTTGTAGGCCGGCGCCTGGATGTACGTGAGGCCCGGCAGCGACCACGTGTCCACGCAGATCTCCGGAAGCGTGAACTCGGTGGAGATCGGATGCTGCCCGCAGTCCAGGCGCTGCAGAATATCCGTTGCCTCACGGTGCCAGAGGCGCACCGCGTCGGGACGGGGGTTCACCTGGTCGACCTCAATCCACAGCGTCCATCCGAACAGCGCGGGGGAGGCGCCCCACCTCGCGGCGCAGTAGCGCAGTCGGTTGTTCATCCAGCGCCTGGCCTCCGGATCGGTCAACACAAGGCTCGGGCGGGACAGGGGGCCGCCGTTGGCGCGGTTGTAGGGGTTGACATCCCATTGCACGTCGTACGCGCTGGTGAACGGGCCGTGCGGCTGGAGCGCCAGATCGATGAAGACGCCGCGCGCTTCGGCGGCATCAAGCACGCGGTCGACACGCCAGGCGTTCTGCAGGTTGTAGCGGCCGAGGCCGTGGTATCCGTTCCACTTCTCCGTCCACTCGATGCCGCCGAACCACGGCGACATCCACACCCGGCCCATGGTGACGCCTGCCGCCTGCATGCGCTGCAAATATCCCTCCATGGCGCGGGATCCCCCCAGCGGATCGGGCGCGCCGGCCGTGTACAGCAGGCCGCCAGGCCGGTCGGTGTGGGTTTCGAACGGGGATCGGATGTTCATGCTCACGGGATAGAAGAAGGAGCCGTCGGCCCGCCGGAACCACGGCTGGCCGGGTTCGATCCGCACGGGCCCGGCGGTGGCGGCCGCGGCGACGGCAAGGGGCCGGTCCTCCGTGGCAATCTGGGCGCCGGAGCGCTCCACAGCCTCCAGCAGCCCGGTCGAGAACCGGTGGGCGGGGTCGTACAGGGGCCACGGCTTCCACAGCCACAAGGCCGCCAGCAGCCAGCACAGCGGATTGGCGAGCAGGACAGCCACCTGGCCGCCGACCGTCAGCAGCATGAGGGCGGCGCGCCACAGGCCGAGACGCCGTGCCGTATCGAGCGGGGCGCGGGTGTGGACGAGGTGCGTCTGCCAGTATCCCTTCACCCAGCGCGACCGCTGGCGCAGCCACGGCCCTATGCGCGAAACCGCCTCTTCCCAGGTGGTGGATTCCAGGATGTGCGTCTCCAGACCGGCGCGGGCAAGCCGCACGCCCAGCTCGCAGTCCTCGGTCACGTTCCAGGGATCCCAGCCGTGCAGGTCACGCAGCGCCTGCGTGCAGAAGTGGTTGCTGGTGCCGCCGAGGGGAATCACGCCGCGCAGCGAGTGCAGCCCCGGCAGGTAGAGGTCAAGGCGGCGTACTCGACGGCGAAGCAGCGGGTGAGGAGGTTGTCGCGGCTGTTATAGTAGTTGAGGTGCGCCTGGAGGCAGACCACGCCGGGCGGCGAACGGCGGAAAACCCGCACGGCCTGCTTGAGCTGGTCCGGGTCCGGCCGGTCTTCGGCGTCGAACACCACCAGGAACTCGCCCCGAGCGGCGGCAAGCCCGACGTTGCAGGCCCGCGGCTTGGTGCGCGGCTCGCCCGGCGGCACCACCACCACCCGCAGCCATGACGTGGCGACGCGGGCCGCGGCCTCGCAGGTCTCGGCATCGTCCGCCTCGACCAGGACAATGGCGTCGAGCCGGTCGCGCGGGTAATCGAGCGCCGTGAGCGCCGTGAGCAGGTCGGGCAGGATGTGGGCCTCACGGTATACCGGCAGAAGTACGGTGAAAAGCGGCCATGGCTCCTCGTCCGGCCCCTTCTCATCGCCGCGCTCGACATCGTGCAGCAGGAGACCGGACAGCACCGCCAACGTGCGCGCGAACACCACGAGCGCGTAAACGACGAGCACCAGCGCGCCGCCCCAGAAGGGGAACTGCCGCGGGCACATCCAGGCGAGAACGACCAGGGCCGCGACCGCGAGCAGGTACAGCGCGGTTTGCAGCGGGGTCCAGGTCCGCCGCGAGCCCGCCGGTTCCTCTCTGTGCCAGCGGGTGCCTGAGTTCTGCCAGGGGCTTTCCAGACGGGCGTCTGTTACGGCAACCGGTGGCCGGGGAGGCTGCATTCCGGGTTCGTGCCGATCGGATTGACCTTGTAATCGCCGCCCTGCGGACAGACCGGAAGCGTCCCGCCTTTCAGGTATTCCGAGATGCTTGGGATATCCGCAGGATCCCCCTCGTTCTTTCGCTCGGCAAGGGCCCACTGCTCCTTCGCGGCGTCAATCATCCGTAGATTGTTGATGCACGAGTTGTGCTGCGCCGTGCTCCTGGCCTTGACAAAGCTCGGGATGGCAATCGCCGCCAGCAGCCCCGCCGGCGCCACCAGCGCGCTCCCTACGAGTTCCTTCCCGCTCGAGGAGGACGTCCCGGTCGTCAGTACGCCCGCCGGAAGATTCTGGATCACGAAGGCGGACTGCATGTCGCCGCGCGCGCCCAACATGTCGCGCACCAGCGTCGATGAATCTTCCCCACCCACGCCGGTCGCGTTCATAGTCGCCGTCTGCAGGTCCACAATGGCCTTCGAGAAGCGCGGGCTCATGTAAAAAGCGCCATTGTTCACAGTCGGCAGCCCCTGAAACGCTTTCTTGTACTCAGCCGTGGCGATCAGTCCTGTGTTGCTCTTGAACGCCTTGATCGCATCGGCTACGACCGCCGGCGTGCTGCCGAACAAAAACATATTCGAAAAGACCGCAAAGGAAGGCTCAAACGGAAACGGCATCGGCATCGGAAGGTTGATGGTACTGACCTCCGTGGCCTCGGCCCAGGTTTTGACAACGGGGATCTGGGCGCGCGCCAAGGGCTGCTCGATGGCCTTGGTCAGCGTGTCGTTCTTGACCGCCAGACCGATCAGCAGCGAAGGACTCGGCATCTGGATCGGGTCTCCGGGCCCTGCCGGGATTCCGATCGTGGCGTCGCGAGACAACTGAATGGAGCAAAACCCCTCCGTACCCAGCGATTTGACCAGCTTGTCGAGGTCCACGCCCATGTTGGTCGCCAGGTTGGACAACTGCCGGTCGAAGCCCGCTTTCCCTTCCGGGCCGGCGAACTCGGCGATGCCTGAACGGACCATCGCCCACAACGCCGGCCATTCTCCCGTGCCGGTTCGCGCGAGAACTGTGTCGGCGGGCAGGAAGCCGGCGCACGCCAGGTTTTGCGGCTTGGCGCCGACGAGCGCGCGCCACAGCGGCAAGTCCATCGCAGCGGGATCGCGGCTGCAAAACACTTTTACGGTGTTCAAGCCGTCAGAACGGGGAAGCACACTCATGCCGAATCCCCTCACGGCATAGAAGCCGTTCTTACTCAGGAATCCGGGAATCTTGGCCAAGGAACTCTGCACGTCCCTTGAATCGGGACTTGTTTGAGACAACGCCGTGGCGAACTGGGTGATATTGCTGCCCAGACTCTGCACACAGCCCTCTGCATTGGCGACGACGAGCAGGTCGCCGCCGGTGTCGAGATTGGCGACAATCAGATCGTATTGCTGCTTCGATGCAGCCGGCTCAGCCGAATACGATCTGGCACACACAACGACGGCGAGCGACAGAACCCACAATATCCCTGATTTCCTGAGCATACCAACCTCCTTGTCTTATGGTGTTAATCAAGCC
>JAQBFL010000097.1:0-6037 GCA_032123415.1 bacterium
TGGCCGACACCACGGCGGGCAATAGTTGGGTGATCACCAACAGCGGGGCCAACACGTTGACCTTCGACGTGGCCGCCGGCTTGGCCACGATCAACGCTATCGGCCCGAGCGTCCTGCCGTACAACCTCAACCCGCACACCATCAGCGCCCCGATCGCCGCCGGCGTGCCGCTGACGCTCAACCTCGGCACCAACGGCGGGCTGGCGCTGAGCGGGAACAACGCTGGCCTGACCGGCGGGATCACCGTCAATGGCATCGGCGCGCAAAAGGCTTTTGTGCTGCTCGATTCCGCGGCCAGCCTCGGCGCTTCCGGCAACACCATCACGGTCAGTCCCGGGGCGCAGGCCGCCATCGCCTTCAGCGGCCTGACCCAGGCGGACCTGAACCGCTTTGCCGGCTCCAGCGGCTTGCTCTCGTTCTGGACACTATACAATGCGAACGGTGCGGAATGGGGCACGCCGTGCAGCCCCGCGCCAAACCTGGACCTGACCGGTTTCAACGAGTACTTCCGCATCGGGGCCGGGGGCACACATTTGCTCGGTGGCTCCACGACGATCTCAGGCACGTTCACGCCCCCGTCCGGCACGTTCCGCTTCGGTGGCGGTGGCGGCCGGCTCACCGTTAATTCGGTGTTGGCGGACGGTGCGTCCGCACGGGCCGTCGAGATGAGCGGGACCGAAATCCTGTACGGTACCGTGTCCCTGGTCGCTCTGACCCAAGCCAACACCTACACCGGCCCGACGACAGTGAGAAAGGGCGCGCTGCGGCTGGCGGGGACCGGCGGCTCGGCGCTGAATACCTCGGCGTTCAACGTCCGCAGTACGTCCGCCTTAGACGTCCTCCCAAACGCGTTCCTTCAGCTCGACGCGGGGTTGGCGCACGCCGGCTGGGAAAACGAGACTGGCGCCGTCGTCGGCAACAATAACAACCGCGTGGCCGACACCACCCCCGTGAACCTCTATAGCGGGACGATGCACTTCTTCGGCAACCCGGACACCGGCACCACCGAGACCATCGGCCCGCTTAACGCCCAGTCGGGGCTGGCCAGTCTCGACGCCCGCTGGAAGACCGGCAGCATCATCTATGGATATCGCTCAGTGCTGATGGATCGCGGCGGATCCGGCACCGGGGCGGCGGTGCTGACTGCGCAGTCGCTGAACCTGAACAACGGCGCCCATCTCATGATGCGCGGCATTAACCTGGGTGTCGCCGGCTCGTCCGCGACCCGCGTCATGTTCGCCACTCCTCCCACCATGGTTGGGGGCGGGGGCGGCGCCGGCTCGACCACGCTCAGCATCCTGCCGGGCGTCTGGAAGACGGGATACCTCGAATTCGTCCACGTGTATACCCCTGGCCAGAACGACTGGGTGACTTACGATGCTTCAGTGGGCCTGAGGGCACTGTCCTCCGGCGAATACTCGACGCTGTCGGTCGGCGAGAACTCGGACAACAACGCCCGGTACGATCTGACGGGCGCGTCGCCGACGCTGGACATCTCGTCCCCGACGACGGTGAACTCGCTCAAACTGCTGAACGATACCTCGTCCGGCCCCACGACGGTCAGCGGCGCGGGACCGCTCACGCTGAAAAGCGGCAACCTGCTCGTCGAGCACCCATACGAATTCGACGGGTTGACCATGAGCGTTCCGCTTGACTTCAACGGCAACGCGGGCCAGGTCGTCTGGTTCCCGATCACGCACCAGATCAACTATCTAGACAGCCCCATGAGCAACACGGGCGGCAAGGGCGTGAGCCTCTCGGCCTTCCAAGTGGTGTACGTGTATGCAATGGAAGATATTCGTATCCGCGGCAACAACACCTACACGGGCCCGAGCTCCATCAATTTCGGCCGTTGGCGAATTTCCGGCAGCAACGAGCGCATCCCGGATGCGAGCGATCTCGCGGTCCACTCCAGCGCCGGCCTCACCGTGGACAGCGGCCTCACGGAGACGGTCGCTTCGCTGTCGGGCGCCGGGACTCTGGCCTTGGGCAACACCAGTTCGCGGATGATCCTCGGCAGCGGCGCCGGGGTCGCCGGGGCCGTGACGTTGGAGGGCGCCGGCGCCTACATCGCGCCGGGCGACGGAACCAATTCGGCAGGCACGCTGACGCTGAGCGGGCTGAGCGCGGCGGACGGCCTGCGCCTGCGTAGTGGCGAATTGCGGATCGACCTCATGCACGCGCAGGACTACGACGTGCTCGCGGTCGGTTCGACCATGGTGACCATCAGCGATGGGGGGTACGCGGGCTCGACGCTTGTTTTGAACCTCGGCTATGCTGCGGAAATGGGGGATGTTTTCAAGATTGTTGACGTGAGCGGGGCGACGCAGATCGTCGGCAAGTTCAGCAACGGCGACTCAGTCAGGGCGCGATATCAGGACAAGCCCTACGGGTGGTTCAACATCCTCTACAACAGCTCCCTCGGCGGCGGCGACGGAAACGATGTCGTGTTGCGCTGCACCGGCCTGAACGGCACGGTGATTATGGTTAGGTGAGTAGGGAAAAACGGGGGAGAACATCTGAGGTAGACTTAACCTATTGATAAGTGCGGGAATGGCGTGAAGCGCCACACTTGCGCGCACTCTTAAACGAACACTTAACCGAAACCCTTAGTGCCTCAGCCTGCCGTTTGTGCGATGAAAAACAAGAAAAGTCGTGGTTCCGGCAGGATGAGGCACTAAGTTATGAAAAGGGAAATCGGCTAACGAGAACGGCGACGAGAACGGTTAACGATTATGTTGTCCGCGACTCGGAATCCGTTCTCGTAGACCGAAATAGGTGCAGACAACATGAAAACGCAGCGTATCAGTAATCAGTTGTCAGTGATCAGTTATCCGTCCTCCCTGCTTTGCGCTTCTTTGCCCGCGGCGCGTCCGGCGCGCGCCGGGCCGCGGGCGACCGCGGCATCGCCGGCAAATTCCACTTTCGATTACACGCGGCGGCAAGGGATTGCCGCCCTCCAAGAAACAGAACAAATCGGGTGTTTTCACACATGGAGGGCGTCAATCCTTTGGCGCCGCAAGGGTTTTTCAGCGGAACCCACTTTCCAGGTCTGACCCTGTCGCGCGCGGCAGCTCGGTTCGTGTGTTGCGTCATGCTCGCGGCGCTGCTCGCGCCGGACGCCGAGGCCGCCACCAGGACCTGGACTAACGCCGTCGGAGGCACTTGGAGTGTCGGCGGGAACTGGAGCGGTGGCATCCCTGCCGGCGCCGGAGATACCGCTGATTTCAGCACGCTGGATCTCACGGCGGACATCTATATTTCCCTCAACGGGAATCAAAGCGTGGATGGCATGACATTCGCCGATAGCAACACAGCCTCGGGCGGCAATTGGTTTGTGCAGGGCAACACACTTACCTTGACTGGGGCGGGCGAGATCACGGTCGGTGCCATGGCTCCGGGTAAACTAGCCGATATCTACTCGCAACTGGCAGGCTCGGTGGGGCTTACCAAGACCGGCGTGGGCGAGTTGCGACTCGGCCCCAGCGCCAAGACCTACACCGGCGCGACCCTCATCAAGAACGGCTCCATTTCATACTGGAACAATGATAACATTCTGCCCACTGGCACAACCGTGATCCTGGGCGATGTTGCCACCGAAGGCAAGCTATACCTCGGCAAACCAGGGGAGACCCGTAACCAGCAGTTAGCCGGATTGGCGAGCACAGGTCTGGGCGGCAGCGTGGTGGGCACAAGTGTGAATAATGTCACCCTGACCCTGGCTTTAACCGGCGGACAATCCTACGTCTTCGGAGGTGTGTTGGGTGGCCCTGGTTCAAACGAGAACAAATTATCACTCACGTTATCGGGCTCGGGGAAGCTGACACTCAGCGGCAATAACACCCACGAAGGCGGGACGCAGGTCGGCAGCGGGACAATACTGGTTGTCCAGCACACTAACGCTTTGGGCGCCGTCAGTTCCGGCACGTCTGTCGCCAACGACGGCCAACTGCAAGTGGATGGCAGCCTCACCATGGCCGCTGAGCCCTTATCCTTGGCCGGCGACTATACCGACGGAAGCGGCGCCTTGCGGGTGATCAGCGGCAACAGCACAGGGTTCGGCAATATTGATTTGACTGCCATTGCCACCATTAACTGCGAAGCCGGCACGTCGCTTAGACTAGACGGCAAAGTTGGTGGGGGTTCAGGTGGTATCATCAAGACTGGCTCCGGCACGCTGGAACTGCTGGGTACAGGCACCGACGGCTATTCGAAGGCGACGACGGTCAATGCCGGGACACTCAAGTTGGGCGGAGTGGGCAACAACTGGAACACCCCGCTGGGAAGACCCACCTCGGGAGTCGATGGGACCTTTGTTAATTCCCCCGGAGTGCTGGACCTGAACGGGTGGACCATCCGGTCGTCAGATGGAGGTGAAGGGCTGACGCTCAACGGCGCGGGCACGCTGATCAATAGCTCGGCCACGGCGGCGACATATCCGGGGGCAATTACGCTCGCCGGCGCCAGCAGCATTGTCGCCAACAATGGCAACATCATTCTTAGCGCCGGGATCAACACTGCGGGCTTTGGGTTGACGCTCGGCGGCGCCGCCGCCGCCGGATCAACTGTATCCTCAGTCATCAGTGGCACAGGCGCCCTCACCAAGGAGGGGTCCGGCACGTGGACGCTCTCCGTCGCAAACACCTACAGCGGCGCGACGACGGTGAACGACGGGCGGTTGCTGTTGAACAATACGACCAGCACCTGCGGCGGCAGCCCGATCACGGTCAACAACGGCGGTTACCTGGGCGGCTGCGGCTTCACCGGCACGGGCCTGGTGACGCTGAACGCCGGCGGCGGCCTGGCCCCCGGCACAAACTCGGTGGGCATGCTGACGGTGGGGTCGGACACGGCGAACGCGAACCTGACCGCCAACGGCATGATCTACGAGTGGGAATGGGACGGCAACGCCGGCACGAACGACCTGGTTCACGTCAAGGGCAACCTCACCTTCGACCCGGGTGCCTACACGGTGAAGCTGGTCAACCTCGGCGGCGCGTCCCAGCCGGTCGAAGCGACGAAGTACCCGCTGTTCACCTACTCCGGCGCGGACCCGGCGCAGCCGACATGGACGATTGATCATGGCACGTCCGGCTGGACGGCGACAGTCGGCTATGACGCGGTGGCCAAAACGGTTTACATCACGGGCATTCGCGAATGGGGCGGCCTGGTGATCATCGTGCTGTGAGGGGGCGGGCGGGGACCAGCGGCTCGGCGCTTGTTTTGAACCTCGGCTATGCTGCGGAAATGGGGGATGTTTTCACGTTCGTACGCGGCGAAGTGAAGGATTGCTACGGGTACAACGGAAACGAGTCTGTTGATCCGGCTGTGATCCATGGTCTGGACGAGGAGATCCCCAACCATAGCGTGCTTTCCAAAGCACGGGCCCGCTGGGGTGTTGAAGTTTTCGAGACGCTGTTCACGCGGATCGTGGCACAGTGTAAACTGGCTGGGCTGATTGAAGGCAAGAAGCTTCAAAAATACAAGAGAACTCGCTTGCACATGCAACGAAAGAAGTGTCACATTGCAGACAACTGCGGAACACCGGCTAATCGCAGATTGTTTCGAGACAGTACTTTGCAGGAGACATCCATGAGACCAGGCATTCGTGATGCAGTAGTTTCCGTTGGGATTCTGTTCTTCCTCGTGAACTGTGCGGCCGCAGCGCCGGCGCCGGCGCTGGAGAAGGACGACATCTTCGCACCCTACGCGAAGGGCGTGCCAAAGGTCACGACGGTGATCTCGGAGGAAACCAAAGACGGCGTGAAGGTGACAAAGTTGCGGTTCGCCGGCGCCGAAGGCAGCAAGGAGGGCGAGGTCAAGGATTGCGAGATCTATGCCATCATTGCCCGTCCTGCGAATACGGCCGGCAAGAAGCTGCCCGGCATGCTCGTGTGCCACGGCGGTGGCGGGATGGCCGGCGAAGGCGGCCCCATCGCGTGGGCGAAGCTCGGCTACGTGGCGATCGCCCCTGACCTCCCCGGCTACGGCGCCAACGACAAGATGCTCAGCATCAGCCGCGTCACCAAAATGCAGT
>JAQBFL010000098.1:0-5437 GCA_032123415.1 bacterium
GCCGCCATCGCCGAGATGCTCTTGCAGAGCCATGCCGGAGTTGTCGAGCTTCTGCCGGCCCTGCCCGCGGCGTGGTCCCACGGGGTGGTCCGTGGCCTGCGGGCGCGCGGCGCCTTCGAGCTCAGCCTGGCGTGGGAGGACGGACGGCTCACCCACGCGACCATCCTGGCGTGCCGCGGCGGCACCGTGACGGTGCGCCATGCCGGAGCATCCGCCACCTACTCATTGCGAGAGGGCGAAACCGCAACGTGGACACCCGGTTAAACGATGAGCAACACCGCAAGCCATTCTTCGGCCCGCGGCGGAGAAGCGGACAAGATTCACCGCGTGGCGCGCCGGGAAGGCGTCGAGGGCGCAATCGCCGTGGGTACGCTCGACGTGGTCGATGAGACGATCGCCCCACCACATCGGAAACAACCCTTGATCGGGATGCGGATCACGCAGTTTGAAGGCGATTGCCGGCGCAGTTCCAACGCTCAACCCCTCGTGGCTGCCGGCAGCGAGCCCCTCCAAGCCGATTTCGCCGGCGCGCGCTGGGAGATTGCCGCCGTCCTGGATGCGGTTCCTGACCGGCCGGATGCGCTGGACGGGCGGATCGCTTTCCGCGTGGCGGATGGCGCGGCCCGCGAAGTGGCGGTGGCCCTGGAATGGACGGTGGCGGACTGGTCGCGCGACGTGTTCGTCATGCTGCCGGCCGCCGCCTACAACGGCAACCGTTACCCGTGCCGCCACTACGCGTACCCGCCCATGGTGCATGAGCCCGCCGACATCGGCCCCGACGCGCCCACCCTGGTGACGGACGTGCCGCGGCTCAACCACGAAGACGGTACGCCATCGCGCCTCCAACTCCTGACCGGCGACCTGACCACGCCCGCCATCTGCTTCCACAACCCGCGGGCCGGAGAGGCCGTGATCCTGTTGACCGAGCAGGGCAGCGCGCTCGGGAACCACGGCCTGACCGTCGGGGAAAGTTCCGACCGCTCGACCGCTGTCCTGCGCATAGAGGCGCCAGGCGTGCGGCGCGACACGCTCTACACCATGGTCAACACCGCTACGCCCTCCTGGGACCGCGGCGCGGACTGGAAGACCGGCGATAGCGTCACCCTGCGCTTCCGCCTTTTTCGTTTTGCCGCCCTCGATGTTCAGGCGCTATACGACCGCTTCGCCGCCGTTCGCAAAGACCTGACCGGCCCGGTCAGTCTCTTGCACCGACTGCCGTTTTCGGCGGCCTTCGCCATTACCGAGGAAAAGCACCAGCGCGAGAACTGGCACGAGCAGGAAGGCTACTACCGGGTAGGCACGCACGACGCCGCGGCGGCCTCGAAGTATCAGGACTGGCAGCTCGGCTGGGTCGGTGGCGGCATGACGCCGGTGGCTTTGCTCCTCGCCGGGCAGACCGAATCCCGGCAGCGCGCCCGGCGCAACCTCGACTGGATGTTCACCCGCGCCCAACTTCCCAGCGGGCTCTTCTATGTCATGTACCAGAACGGAGTACACTGCGGCGACGGCTTCGACCTGCCCGGCACCGACCGCTGGTACATGGTACGCAAGCAGGCGGATGGGCTCTATTTCTTGATCAAGGCTTTTCACGCGCTCCACGGACAGGATGCACAATGGCTGCTGCCCCCGCCCTGGGCGGCCGGCACGCGGCGCCTGGCCGACCGCTTCGTGGACACCTTCCGCCGCTTCGGCCAGCTCGGGCAATACCTCGACTGCGAGACCGGCGACGTGGTGGTCGGGGGTTCGACCGCCGCCGCCATGGCGCCCGGCGCGCTGGCCCTGGCCGGGCAGTACTTCGTCCAGCCGGAATACATCGAGGTCGCCGAAGCCATCGCCCGGCAGTTGGACGAGCGCGACGTGCGGGCCGGCATCACCACCGGCGGGCCCGGCGAGATCCTCAAATGCGCCGACAGCGAATCGGCTTTCGCCATGCTCGAATCGTTCGTCGTTCTCTACGAAGTCACCGGCAGCGCGCACTGGCTGGCCCGCGCCGAAGCCATGGCGGCGCAGTGCCTGACCTGGTGCGCCTCCTATGATTATGCCTTCCCGCCGGCGTCGCCGTTCGGCCGGCTCGACATGCGCGCCGCGGGCTCGGTCTGGGCCAACGTGCAGAACAAGCACAGCGCCCCGGGCATCTGCACGCTCTCGGGCGACGCGCTCTTCAAGCTCTTTCGCTACACCGGCAACCGTCTCTGGCTCGACCAGATTCAGGAGACCGCGCACAACCTGCCGCAGTACCTTTCGCGCGCCGATCGGCCGGTCGGCGCGCCGCCGGCGATGCGGCCGGGGTACATGTGCGAGCGGGTCAACTTCAGCGATTGGGAAGGTCGCGACCAAATCGGCGGCAGCCTCTTCGGCTCCTGCTGGCCCGAGGTGTCGCTGTTGCTGACCGCCGCCGAGCTGCCCGGCATCTACGCCCAGCCCGACACCCGCCTGCTCTGCATCCTCGATCACGTCGAGGCGCGCCTGATCGAAGTGGCTGGCGAGCTGACGATCGAATGCCACAACCCCACCGCCTTCGACGCCACCGTGCGCATCTTTGCAGAGCAGTCCACGGTCGCCCGCACAATCCTCGGCCAAGCCGCCGCGCTGCGTTGGCCGGCGCTGGACATCCCCGCCGGCGCCACACGCGTCCTGGCGCTGGGGCCGATATCATGAAAAGACGAAAGATGACCGCTAAACCATCCAGCTTCTTGAGTTTCAGTATCCGACCGTGGGGACTCCTCACGGCGGCCGGTGTAGTTGCGTCCGTCTCAACGCTGTTTGGCCATCTCGGGCGGTTCTCATGGTTTCTCGATCTATTCTCCCACTTCCGGGTTCAGTATATGCTTGGCCTTCTCGTCCTCGGCGTTCTTCTGTTCATGGGGCATCGCCGCAAGACGGCGGCGGCATTTCTGGCACTTGCTTGCGTCAACCTCATGTCCGTGCTCCCCTTGTACTTCGGCGGATCAAGTGCGCCGGATGGCGCAGCGCCCGCCCTGCGGGCAATGCTTCTCAACGTGAACACACGCCTTGGCGATCCTGATCGTGTGCGAACCGTGATTTCGGCGGTCGATCCCGACATCCTGATTCTGGAGGAGATCAGTTCAGCTTGGATGTCGGACCTGACATGGCTCACGAACTCATACCCGCATTCACTGGCGCAACCCAGAGAAGACAACTTCGGAATCGGACTCTTCAGCAAGCTGCCGCTTGCTGAAGCTGAAATCGTGTATATCGGAGATGCCGAGGTGCCCTCCATCGTCGCGACCGTGAGTGCTTCACAGACGAATCTCCGCGTAATCGCCACTCATCCTTTGCCTCCCGGTGGACCGGACTACTCGCTCCGGAGAAACGATCAGTTGGAGCGGCTCCCGGACTACGTCCGGTCGCCGCTTCCCGTCCTTGTGCTTGGCGACCTCAATGTGACCCCGTGGAACCACCACTTCCGAAGACTCCTTGCCCGCACGGGCCTCCGCGATAGCACGAAGGGTTTTGGCGTCCAGCCAACGTGGCCGAACTTCAACCCCCTCTTGCGGATCCCGATCGACCACTGCCTGCATTCGGAAGACATCGGTATTCTTGATCGGAGGGTGGGAGGGGACGTATCATCGGACCACTTTCCATTGATCGTGGACTTTGTGATCGGAGAAGAACGGACAAAGAGGGGGCCAACAACGCCTCCGACCGTACAGTGATCCGCTACGCGTCTCACTGCTGGTCAAGGCGGACGTGGGGTTGACGGCTGCCGATGGCTCGGCGGAGAAGCGGCAGCACATGGAGGAGGCGTTCACGCGCTATGTCGACGGCGAGAGCTTGCCGGCCATTGCGAGGTCCATGGGCATGAGCAAGTCGTCGATCTCGCTCTACCTGCACGAGATCGAGAGCCGGACCGGCCTGCGGGTGCTGCCGGAGCCGAAGAGAAAGAAGGAAAAGCGCGACCAGCGCGGCGCGGTGAGCACGAGGCCCGAGGGCGGCGCGCGCCGTGTGAGCGTGCGCGATTTCCATAGCTTTCGGGTCACGTGGATCACGCTGGCCTTATCGGCGGGGGTCCCCCTGGAACTGGTTCAGCGCGTCACGGGGCACAAGCCCACTCAGGTGGTGCTGAAGCATTACTTCAAGCCCGGCCGCGATGCGTTCAAGAAGGCGATTGAAGATGCCATGCCGGGATTTCGGGCGCGGGAGACCACGGCGTTGAAGCCGGCCGAGGAGCTGGCGGCCCTGGCCGGCAAGCTGGCGGCCGGTACGGCGACGAAGGAGGAGAAGGCACGGTTGCGGAAGCTGGCGGCGAAGGTGTGAGGAGGGGTGAGGAAACTGGAAACTCGAAACTGGAAACTGGGGGTGGGATCAGCGGCCGCGGGGCGGGGGGAAGCGGGCGGGGGCGGACGATTCAGACGGATCGGTGGTGGTGGGGCGTTGACACCGAGTCCGAAGTGCGATACATTGTAAGGCAAATCAGATGATGAAGTTCACAGAGCATCCTTTGTTCACGCGGCGGATCACAGAGCTCCTCTCGGACGAAGAGTACGCGTCTTTCCAGGAGGAGTTGGCGGCCAACCCCGCCGCAGGGGACGTGATTGCAGGTCTGGGCGGCCTGCGTAAGATCCGGCTGGCGCTGCCGGGGAGGGGGAAACGGGGTGCGGCGCGGGTGCTCTATCTGCTCTTTGTGAAGGCCGAGACGGTGTTCCTGCTGTACGTGTTCACAAAGGGCGAGTTCGAGGACCTGCCGCCGGACAAGCGGCGGATCATGCGGCGGCTGGTGGGCGAGATCAAGAAGGAGTTCGAGCGATGAAGACCAAAGACATTGAACTGAACGCCGACGAACTGATCCAGGCGTTGACGGATGTGCGCGACCATGTGACCGGCCGGCGGAAGATCACCATGCGGACGACCACGGTGGCTCTGCCTGCCCGCGTGGAGCGAATTCGCCCGCAAGAGGTCCGGGCGATTCGGCGGAGGCTGAAGGTGAGTCAGGCCGTGTTCGCGCGGTTGCTGAATGTGCCCGTTGTGACGGAGGCGAGTTGGGAGGTCGGGCGGCGCAATCCGAGCGGTGCAGCCTTGCGGCTGTTGCAGATCGCGAAGAAAGAGCCGGAGGTCCTGCTTGCCGCCGCGGAGGCATGATTCCTCAGAACGGCAGGTCGGCCCTCTTTTCCTCGGCGAGTACTCGGGCGCGGGCGGCGTAGGATCGCGCCTGATGTCCCGTTAACTATTATCTTTAGGACCGTCCCCGATTCCCCTATTGTTGATTGTTAAGACGTGACCCCGATACCTCTGGAAGCGGCGGCGTTGCTGAAAGAGAATCCGGACGCGCTGACGTGGCGGTTCAAGAAGGTCGTGGCACGCGCGCTGGACGACAACGCTCCGGAGGAGCTGCCGGTGCGGATACCGGCCGTGGAGGTTGAGCAAGAGGGGCTGGCGCCCATTCGCGAGCATGTCGCCGAGGGGCCGCGCCGCGACC
>JAQBFL010000099.1:0-2780 GCA_032123415.1 bacterium
GCCGGACTTGACGTCACCTTCCCGATTCTGCTACATCTCCACCATGAAGGCGCTCTTTCGGATCGGTCCCAGCAGGTGGGTGCCCGCGCTTCCTGAAAAGCGATTTCTTATCAATCGGACCGGGGCGCCTGTATGAAACAAAGAAATTCCTGTCGTTTGCAGCTTCAGGCTAGTTCGGACGGCCACTTTCTCCAGCATGCGGATGGGACGCCCTTCTTTTATCTGGCGGATACGGCGTGGATGCTGGTCAACAAACTGACCGAAGCCGAGACGCGCCAACTCTTCGCGGACCGGGCAGCCAAGGGCTTCACCGTGATCCAGGTGGTGGTGTTCCGGGATCTGTTCGAGGTCAACTGCCCGAATGTGCACGGGGTCAGGCCCTTTGCCGGCGAGGCCGACCTGTACGCGGCAAAGCTCAATCCAGCGTGGCTGGAGCTGATTGTTCGCATCACCCAGGTGGCGGCAGAATACGGTCTGGTGATGGCCTGGCTGCCGACCTGGGGCGACAAATGGAACGAGCATTCCAATTCGGCCGGTCCGGTGATCATGGACGAGTGTTCCGCCGAGGTCTATGGCCGTGACCTGTCCGACGCCCTTGGGGGGTGCGACAATGTGATCTGGGTCGTTGGCGGTGATAGCAGCATCCGGACCCAGGCGCATGCCGACATCATCCACGCCATGGCCAGGGGCCTGCGTACCGGCGCCAGTCGCGACCGCCTGATCACTTTCCACCCGTGTGGCGGCGAGTCATCCGCTATTTTTCATGGTGCAACCTGGTTGGATATCAACACGATGCAATCCGGACACGACCAGCTCAACACCCCCAATTATCGTTGGATCGAAGACTTCTACGGAACCCGGCCGGTCAAGCCGTGTCTGGATATCGAATCCAACTACGAAAGGATGCCGGTTGGTTGCGGTTGCCAATCGGCCATCGCACCTGAGCACCGCGCCTTCTTCGATGACTATGATGTCCGGCGCAGCTTCTACCGCAGCGTCCTCGCCGGCGCCGCAGGTTTCGCCTACGGCTGCGATCCGATTCGTCAGATCTATCGGCCCGGCGATCGCTGCCACGCCTGGGACGGCAAGGGTATCGCCACGTGGAATGAAGCACTGGCGTCTCCGGGCTCATCGCAGCTACAACTGCTCAAGCGGTTGTTGCTGGAACGTAGTTATTTCACCCGCATACCGGCGCGGGAACTGCTCCGGGAACCGGCTGCCGGCACAGGTGACCCCGTCTCGCATGTCGCCATTGCCCGCTGCAGTGCCGGCAATTACATTATGGTGTATGTGCCGATCCGGCAGATGCTCACCATCGATACATCGGTGTTGCCGGCCAAGCGGCTGCGCATCTCCATCTACGATCCCGAATCCGGCGTCTGCCAGCAAACTCTGGAGAACGACAACGAGAGGGTCTTTCGTTATATACCGTCGCGGCGGCTCGACACGCTGCTGGTGATCGATGCCGTCGCATCCTGACCTTTAGCCACAGTGGACACCATTTTCATCGATGCAAATAGTATCTTTCTTGTCGTGCGCGGTGTCCAGTGTGTCCATGGGTCAGCGTCACATCGGATGTGACGGCGTGATGGCCCAAGCAGGCATGATGCCACTTGGCCCCTATCTGACTCTGGTCGCCTGGGTCGCGGGACCAGTGACCCTGGGCATGCTCCTGCGCCGTATCGGCGTGCCGCGCACGGTTTCCCGGCGGCTATTCACCTGGGCCCTGTATTTCTTCCAGACTTGCATCTCCTGTCTAGCGGTCTGGGTGGCCCGACTCGATGGCGAGGCCCTGCTCCTGCCGGCCATCGCTCTGGTTGGTTGGGTGGTGGCCGCCGGTAGCACCTGGCTCGCCGATCGCGCTTTTGACCATACCACGGCCCAACGTGGCGCCTTCCTGATGACCGGATGCATGAGCAACCACGGCTACACCCTGCTCGGTATCGTCGCCATGATGCTCTTCGGTGAGGCAGGGTTGGCCCAGGCCACCTATGCACAGTTGTTTTTCGTCCCCTTCATGGTCCTCTTCTGCTTTCCTGTCGCCCGTTCGCTGGGTGATGGTGCCAGTGCCGATCCGCCCCAGCTCTGGCGTCGCATGCTCCTCGACGGGCGCAATCTGCCCCTGGTGGCGATGGTGCTGGGGATAGGGCTCAACCTCGGCGGGGTTCCCCGCCCGGACCTCGCTGCGCCGTTCCTGAAGCTGCTGGTATACAGCGGCACCGTCGTCAGTGGTGTCGCTGTCGGCCTGCAACTGCGGCGATCGCAGCGCAGCTATCTGGGTGAGAACATCTGGTCGCTGGTCCTGCGTTCGACCCTCTACCCTGGCTACTACCTGCTGATGGCCTGGGCCTTGGGCCTCGATGCTATCGATACCCGCATCCTCATCCTCTACGGCTTGGTGCCAAGCGGCCTGTTCTCCAATCTGGTGGCCGACCTCTTCGGCCTCGACACCGATCTGACCAACGCGGTCTTCGTCGGCGGGACGGCCATATTCCTGGTGGTCGTGCTGCCGCTCTACGCCTGGATGGCGCTGGCGTACTGACCTTTTGGAGAATCGGGGTCACGTCTCAACACTCAACAGTGAGGTGAGCTGACGGGCAATGTCCGCCAAAGTGCGTTCAGTTGCCATCCGTTGCTCCAGGCGCTTGATGGCCATGCTGACAGCCGCGTAGTCCTTTCCTCCCACCGCCTCGGACACTTAAGCGCACCCTTTCCGCCGCAGGCGGATCCGCCTCTGGAGGAAACCGCGGCACTTACTCGGATACGCTTAACCGATCCGC
>JAQBFL010000100.1:0-11093 GCA_032123415.1 bacterium
CGTCGGGCGCGACGATACGGGTGCCGAGCGGTTCCTATGGCCTGCTCTCCTGTCGTCAACCTAGGGCTGGCATTGAGGGCCGGTTCCGGGCATGATGGAGGGCGTGAAGCTATTGATGTTGTCCTGGAATTTTCCTCCGGCCATGGGAGGCATCGAAAATATGGTCGAGAGCCTGTTCCGCGGTCTGCGCAGGCGCGGACACGAGGTGCGAATCGTCACGTCGGGCACGCGCAGCGCTCCGGTGGAAGAGGGCGTCTATCGCGCGATGCGTCCCGGACTGCCGGCTTATCTGGCCGCGTCATTCCTGCGCGGGTGGGCTCTCTGCCGGGCGGAGAAGCCCGACTTCATTCTGTGCGGCAGCCTCGTGAGCGCCCCGGCCGGCTGGGCGCTGTCGCGCCTCTTCCGTCGGCCGTGGGGCGTGACGCTGTACGGTAGCGATCTGGCGATCGGTGGGCGAGTCTACCGGACCGTGGTGCGGTTCCTGTTGAGGCGCGCCGACAGCCTGTTTCCCATCAGCCGGCACACCGCATCGCTGGCGGCACGGTTCGGCGTGGACATGAACCGCGCCGCGATCATCCCCCCCGGCGTGCGAACCGAGCCTTTCGACCGGAAGCCGACCGAGGACACCGGGAAACTTCTCGACGCCTGCCGCGGAAAGAAGGTGATCCTGACGGTTGGGCGACTGGTGCGGCGCAAGGGCGTGCTGGAGTTCGTTCGCGACGTCATGCCAACCATCCTCCAACGTCACCCGGACGCACTTTTTCTGGCAGTAGGCGAAGACGCCGCGGGCTCGCTGATTCACAGGGGCGAGGGTATGCGCGCACGGATCGAGGCGGTCATCGGCGAAAAGGGCCTCGGCGAAAGCGCACGCCTGCTCGGAAGCCTGGACGAGAAGGATCTGATCGCTCTCTACTTCCGCGCCGATGTGTTCGTGCTGCCGGGGCTCGATCTGCCGGGAGACGTGGAGGGATTCGGCATCGTATTTTCCGAGGCGGCCCTGGCGGGCGTGCCCCTGGCGGCAACGCGCACGGGCGGCGTGCCCGACGCGGTCGAGGATGGGGTGACCGGGCTGCTCGTTCCGCCCGGCCAGCCGGCGGCGCTGGCCGAGGCAGTCTCGCGGCTGTTGAGCGATGAGGCGCTGCGCGCGCGGCTGGGGCGCGCCGCGGCGGAACGGGCGCGTACAGTCTTTGCATGGGACGTCATCGTGCGGCGCTACGAAGAGGCGCTGGCGACCGCCCTGGCACGGCGCGGCGTCACACCGGCCGCGGCGGCCACTGGTCCAGGACACGACGCCAGCGCTCGCGGATGACGGCCCAGTCGTAGCGTTCGGCCACGAGTCGGCGCCCGATGTCGCCCATACGACGGGCCGCGGCGGGGTCGGCGGTCAGTCGGCGGATCGCGGCCGGAAACTCGCCGGCCTCCGCCAGCATGAAGTGCTCCCCGGATACGCCGTCAATGCCCTCGGCGCCCTTCGGCGTGGCAAGAACCGGCCGGCCGGCCGCCATGTATTCGAGAATTTTCAACCGTGTGCCCGACCCCGTGAAGATCGGCGCGAGACAGATGTCGGCGCGGCGGACGTACGGCACGATGTCGGGAACGCGGCCCGCAAAAACCATGGCCGGGTGCGGGGGCGCCGCGGGCGACGGGCCGCCGCAGACGAGCAGACGGAACCGGCCGGGCGCGGCGCTCTCCAGTTCCGGAAGAAGCGTCTCGGCCAGGTAGCGCAGGGCTTCGCGGTTGGGCTGGTAATCGAGCTTGCCCATGAAGAACAGCACGGTCGCATCGCCCAACCGGGACTCGCAGTCCGCATCGATGGCGCCGTCGCCGCCGGCCCCCCGCCACAGGACCATGTCCACGCCATTCGGAACGGTTGTGACTCGGTCCGGGGCAGCGCCATAGCGTTCGACGAACTGCCGCCGGTCCAACTCGGAGCAGGCGAAGACGTGGTCGACACGGCGCACAACAGAGCGTTCCCAAGACGCCACCAGTCGGGCAAAGGGATGGCGCTCGCCAAAACGCTCGCCCACGGCCGTGGCAAGGACGTCATGCGCGTCGAGCACCACCGGCAGGCCGCGCGCGCGCCGCAGCGGCAGATAGGCCCAGATGGACGTGACCACCACAAGCGTTGGAGGGCGGCGCGCCAGGCGGCGGCGCACGAGGGCGGCCGTGCTCGGGACCAGGAAGTTGAAAATGCCCCAGTTGATGCCAAGTTTGCGACGCCCCAGGTCGGGACGATACGTCTGGCATGCGATGCGCGGGTGCTCGGGCGCAGGCTGGCACAGCATGACGCGCGGCCCGAGCAGGTCGAGAAGCGCCTGGATTCGTCTGGCCCCGCCGAAGGAGGGGGCATTGAGGTTCCAGGTGGAAAGTACCAGCACGTCTCCCGCGCCGGCCGATCGTTGTACATCCGCTTTCACGTCGCCACTATGAACGATCGGCCCGCCGGATGCCAAGCAAACGATTACGGATGTGGGGCCAGCCGCACGCGGTGGATCAGGATGCCCAAGGTGCGATCGTCCGCCGATTCCGGATCCGTGTCGCAGGGCCGCCAGGCGCCCGAGACGATTTCTAGCGTGTTTTCGGCGCCTGCGACCGCGGCGGGCACCCGGCCGCGCCAGAGCCTGTTGCGGCCTGTCGCATCCGGCACGACGGATTCCGGCGCCACGGGGCTGCCGTTGAAGCGCATTTCCGGAACGTAGAGAGGCACATCGGCGCGACGGTCAGAGTACTCAACCAGCAGTTCCATATCCCTGCCCGAGGGGGCCAGCGGCAGGTCCACCGTGCCATGACCATCCGTCCACCGGAACGGCCGTCTGGCGGGATGCGGAGTCGGTCTGGGATGGAACCCGGAGCGTATGAATGGCGTGTCCAGTTCGCCACCGACTTCAATATCCACACAGTCGGCCGCTCCGAGACGGAAAACAAACAACCTGTACACCTCCAGTGCATCGACCCAGGCGGGCGAAGGACCGCCGTCGCGCGCGGAAGCGACGTCGCCCGTGTTGGGTTGCCGGGAAATCCGGATGGTCCGGTGGTCCGCCGCCGGACGGGGAGGCAGAGTCACCACGGCGCCATGCACGTTCAGGTCGCACGGAATTGCGGCTTCAGCAAGCTGTGCGCCGCCCTCGTGGAAGGCGATGCGGTGGCTTAGCCCCTCCTCGCGGCGGTTGGAGCGCAAACGCCACTCCAGCACGACACGGCCCGCTTCGGGCGCCGGAACGGGCACCTCGAACGTTGCATCGCCGATCAAGCGCGGAATGCGTTCGGACGGAGATGGCGGCAGGATGTCGCCCGCCCAGCGCGGCCAGTGATCGAAGGCATGGAAGAAATCGAAGGATATGTCGATGGGGCTGGACAGCGGCGCGGCCCACAGTCTGATCTCAGCGGGCAGAAGCCCGTCGGACCGCAGGGCGAGTTCGAGGGGCCGGTCGGTCGCGCGGATGGACTCCGGCAGCGCGAAGTAGTTGGCGCCGTCGCGGACCGATTCCGCCACGGGGATGCCGGAAACCGTAACGCGGGTCCACGTGCGTGCGGGGTCCGCGACGGAGAGGGCGCCGGCATCGACGGCGACCCAGGCCCTGTAGTCCGGCAGACCAGGCAGTTCGGGCAGGCGCCCGCTTACCTCGTGGCGGGTCCATCGGCGCACCTCATGGAGGCGGAAGCGGTCGCGGGAGTAGACCTGCATACGGTAATCGTCGGGGGAGAATTCGCGTACGGGGACCAAGTCAAAGAGGCGTCGCAAGTGGATGGAGTCGCCCCACGGGGCATCGCGCCAGGGGATATCGCGCCAGGGCACCTCCATGGCGAAGACCGGGCGCCCGGTGTCCAGGATCGCCCGCACATGCGCGTCGATCGCGGGGTACAGAGGCTTATCTCCCTCCTGCCAGAGGGGGGCGGGGTACGAGGTGCGCCCGGCAAACAGACTGACGACCTCGCACATGTTGCGCGGCGCCAGAACGACGGCCTGCGGCGGCAGGACGGACTCGAACTCGCGAGCCAGGGCGCGGGCTTGCGGGATGCGGAAGCCGGAGCGCGACCTGGGGGTGTCGAGGATCTCGCGGCCCGCAACCGCGGCACACAACAGCAGAACGGCCCATCCCGCGGCGCCCCGCACTCGGATCGGGATACACCGCGTCAAGAGCGTCAGCGCCGCATACAGCCCATAGCCGGCAAGAAGGCTCATCCACAGGGACACAATGTAGAAGTAGCGCGGCACGAAGATGTGGTAGTAGCCGTAAAAGACGCCGAAGACTAACGCGGCGGGAAGCACCAGCCCCAGCATGGCGCGCTGACGGCGGAAGACGGCCGCGACGACACCGATGAGGGCGCACAGCGGCAGCCATGGCTGGGACTCGCCGTAATACGCGGCCGCCTTCCGAAGCACGTAAACCAGGACCGGCCAGCGGAAGTGAAGCCCCGGCATGAGGCGCCCTTCGATGGCGGCCTGCGGAGGAAGGAATGCTTGTGAGGTGGTCAGATAAGTCTGCGCGACCAGCGGGACGAGCGCCACCCCCATGCCGAGGGCGAACAGGATCGCAAAGCGCCATGGGGTGAAGGCTTTGTCTCCCCGCGCTCTCGCCGTCTCGATCACACCGTATATCAACAGAGGAACAACCATGAGCAGCGAGGGCTCGCGCACGCTGCACGCCAAGCCCAGCAGAGCGCCCGCGGCGGCGAAACCGATCGCGCGCCGTCTGTTGCAGGCATGCAGAAAAGCGATCGTTGCGGTCAACAGCAGCACGTAGGAGAGAGGATCCCGGAATGGGTTGGCATACTCGGTGAACCCGCCCACATCCGCCACCGTGACCGGGATGAAGGCGGCCATGCCGGCCCAGGCCATCTGAGGGGAATCCGTCGCGTCGCCCGCGCCGATCAGTCGCCCCAGTTTCAGCACCAGCAGGAAAGTCAGAGCCAAGAGGGGGGCATTGACCAGGAAGATATAGAAAGGCCCCGTCAGATAAGAGGCTAAGCGCAGAAACAACGGGAAACCATAGGGCCAGCGGCTCCTCGCCAACTCATCCTGAAAGTTGTAGGCGAACATCATCCAGTTGTACGGATCGGAGTGCGCCTTAATGTAGTAGCCGTCCGCAATCAGTCCGATGAAGCACCCGAGCAGCCCGGACACAATGACGACCGAAAACAAGAGGTTCCAGACGCGCGCGCTTTTCACGGCGGCTTGTTCTTCCGTCTTCATCCGTCCTCCTCAGAGTCGGCGGCGTCCGGTGGGCCCCATTCGAGGCCGTACCACCGCACACCCAACAACCTTCCATCGTCGGCGCCGCGATCCGATGGCCGCCAGGAAGTAGACTCCAGGCGGATGTCGATCAAGCCGTGTTGGCCCGAGAGGGGCGGCGGCGTCCAAGTGTAGACGCCGACATCGAGGGTCAGGGTCCACTCGGTTTGGTGGCCGCCGATGTGCACGCGCACCGCGGGTTCCCGCCGATCGCCCGCGAGCCAGAGACGGAGGCGATAGGACGGCCCCTCCGCGGGGGCGGGAACACGCCAGACGGCCGTACCCTTGGTCCACTGGAAATCGCCCGCCGGACCGGACTCGCAAGGGTGGAGCCCCGTGGCAACATGCTTGAGCGCCCGGTCGCCGGGCCGCAATCGCAGCACGCGAGGGACAGGCAGAATGTCCATGTCCATCAACCCGCCGCCGTCCCAACGCAGCGCACGCGCGCCCGCCGCCGGAACAAACAGCAGGAACGGGTTGGAGAAGGGATCGGCGGAGGCCAGACCGCTCGCAACGGGTGTCCCTTCGAGGCGACAGGACCAGCGGCCCTCGCCATCATCCCGAACGATCGTCCCGGCGACCAGATGGCCGGCCAGACCATCGGCGGGCGGCAGCAGAGCCTCCCGGCGGGCGACGCGGCTGACCAGGCGCGAGACCGTGACGCCGGCGGACGGAGGGATCTCGAGCCGCATCGCGCGGAACCCGGCTTGGCGGCGCAACTTCGCCCGGTTCGGAACGGTCAGCCAATAGGTGTCCCGCTCGATGCGCTGCTCGAAGCGTTCGCCCGTGTCGAAGGTCACTGAGCAGGGCATGCCGGTCGGGCTGCCGGATAGCCGCAGGCCCACGGTGGTCATCAATTCCATTCCTTCACGAACGGGCACGACGATCGTGGCACGGTGTGAGACGACCCGACCGCGATGGCCGATTGCATGGTCGTTGTCCGGCGCGGGGAACCACGCCCTGTCGTCCGGAATCGCGTCCGCGCCACATGTCAACGGGATCGGTTCAAACCAATCGACCGTCGTGGCCTGCGCCAGGCTGGGGGCGAGTGCGGCGGCGGGAGGGGATGAGAAGCTTGCGATCGTGACCTGACCCGTGGCATCGGCCGACAAGGGAAAGAAGCCGCTACGCACCGCATCGGCGGATACCGCCTCTCCGTTCACCGCGAACGTCCGCGACGGCCCGCGAGTGCTCGCGTCAACCACGGCGAACGCCGCTCCTTCGGCAGGGAGCGGTATGACCCGCGTTTGCATACCAGCCGTCCAAGGCGTTACCCGAAACAGCGTGAAGCCCGGCTTCCCCACCGTTTCGACAAACTCACGACGTGAGTCCGTGAAGGTACTCACCGGCGCCAAGTCGAAGGAATCCAGGAGTTGTTTACGGTCCTGGCGGGAACGATCGACGCCGGATCGAATGCCGTCGGGTGACGTGTCGGCGCAGTCGATGAAGACCGCGTCGCCTCCCGATTCGAGAATGTCGCGAAGCATGGCCATGCTTTTGCCGCCGGAAAAGGAATCGAGCTCGTGCGTCCGGACCGTGGCCCAATCCGTATAGGCGACGAGCACGTCGCTGAGACGTCGATTGGAGAGCACGACCGTCCCCTCCGGCACGTGATCGGAGACCGCGCGGACAAGGCGATTCCAATCGGCATATCTGAAGTCCACCACCCGCTCGCGGCGCAAGGGCATCCAGAGGGTCAAAGCGGCGGAGGCCGCAATCAGGGCGGCGTCGCGCATCCTGGGCGCGATGGGCGCGAGACGGTCCAGGAGGTCCGACGCGCCGTGGACGAAGGCGAAGAGCACAGGGAAGATGGCGAAGTACATGTGTCGCAACTCGGCGTTGCCCCACTGGAGATGAAGCGCCACATGCAGGACAAACCACCCCAGCAGGAGACGCATGACGGGCAGGTTGCGGCGTTGCCATGCGTCCCATGCCGAGACGGCGAGCAGCGGCGCAAGCCAAAGAACATGCGGACGGTACAGCCTGGCGTAGCGGGCCAGAGTGTTGAACGTATTCCCCGCCGAAAGGCCCATCCCCGGAGCGTCGAGCGAGAATTCACCCGTTTCCCGCAGCACATACAGGCTGGTCCAGGGCGTTCCGCTGTGCGACCAGTTCTGCCACAACAGCGGCGAACATCCGACCAGGAACAGCATGCCGCCGCCGATGACCCTCTTCCAGAACCCCGGGGCGCGGCGGAACTCCGGGGACAGGAGCAGACAGACACCCGCCCAAGCGGCGTACAGGATATAGGACTCCTTGACCGCGCACGCAAACCCAAGCGTGGGTGGCAGGATCCAGTAAAGGCCCCTGACTCGCGCCCTCAGGGCAAACACCGTGGCCGCACACAGCATCAGAAGGAAAAGCAACGGCTCCCGCCAGAGGCTGGCGAACTGCGTCTGAGTGGACGTGTCGAGGGACAGGAGCAACAAGGCGCCGAGCATAGCCGGCCACCACCGGCCGGCACGGCTCGTGAAACTCGTCAACAACAAGACCCAGAACGCCACGGTCACGGCAATCAGCAGCGGAAAGTTGGCATGAAGCATGAGTCCGCTTCCGCCCACACGCAGCATGGCGGCAAGAAAGAGCGGGAAACCGGGGGCCACGGTGTAGACCCATCGGCCGTCGGGCAGGATCGCGGTATTCCATACTGGACCGGAAACTGCACGGCCGACAACACGCCGGTCGGACAGCGACCGCGACACAACGCCACTGAAGCAAGTTTGTCCCCGCGCCAGTTGGCGCGCGTATCCCGCGTAGGTATGGGCATCGCCCCCCGCATTGGCGGGATATGCAAGCCAGATGTTCCATGTGGACACGACAACGGCGGCGGACAACAGGGCGATGCTGGCGAGGAACGAACGCAGACGCGGTTCCTGATCCGCTGATTTCGTCTGCACTGTATGTCTGTTCTCCATACGGCGCGTATCATGCTCTGAGCGTCTCGCAACCGCAAGTCTTTGGGTATACGCGTCAGAGAACTGCGCTGACAAACCCAGGCGGTTAGCGCAACACGCAACGGTGGTCACGCTCTATAGGTGCGGCGTTTGCCAACTCTGCGCCGTGTAAGCGTGCAGTTCAATCCGGTTGCCGTCGGGGTCGGTGATCCACGCTTGCCAGGACTGGTCTTCGCCGAGCATCGGAGCACTGACTTCGACCCCGCGGTCGCGCAGCGTCTCAACGGTGGCGGGCAAATCGTCCACTTCAAGACAGATGTGGCTATAGGTCTGTTTATCGGCTCGGGCGTCGGTCTGCCCGGCGAACACCTCGATGAACGTGCGGCGGCCAACCTTGAAGTAGACACCAAAGCGAGATCCGTCGTCGCGAAGGAACTCGAAGGCCACGGGCAGGCCGAGTTGCTCATGGTAAAAACGCACCGCCCGCGTCAGATCCGGCGTGATGAAGCACGCATGCGCCAGCCCCGTAATCATTTCGGTCTCCTTATCCATACAGCCAGAGCCAGCAGCCTGAACGATCGCCGAAGGCAATGCAAGGCGAAACGGACTCCCGGATCACGCGCCTCGTCGCCGGGACCGGCGCTTCGCAACGAGCCGAAATAACCCCAGGGCCATGGCGGGCGCCGCCATGCCCCACGCCAGGGCCTGAGCCGAACCGAAGGGACGGGCGTCAAAACCGGCATGCCGGGCAAGGTTGGTGAATGTCAGCCACACACACCACCAGACCACGAGAAGATTGACTGACGTATCCATGGAATGCAGGTGACGCAGACCGGGCGTGCGGTCGCGCTGAAACGGATAGAGCCCATTGGTTCCCATGTAGCCCAGATGGTCCATGATCGCGTGAGCCGACACCGCCATGGCCGCAATGAAGGCGCCAACCGGCCCGGCAACGACGCCCGCAACGGCGCCTGCGACCAACACGGCGGCGACACCATGCGACCATTGCCGATGCCAGGGCAGGAAGACGGATGTCACGCCACCGGATGCCTCGGGGCGCATCTCGATCAGAGGCCCGTCGAAGATGCCGACGGTTGTGTCCGCGGCGTACGCGACCCGCGGGCGAACGCCCAGATGCATACAGGCCGTTGCGACGCCAGCCGGTTCGTCACGCTTCAGGGGTTGGCCCCCGGTATCGGTCGGGGGCAGAAACTCAACCTCAATGCGTCCGCCGGCGCCCTCCGGGGCTACCGTCACTATGTAGGGCAGCCAGGCATCGGCCGCAAGGCGCACGGCGTGCAGCTTCAACCGCACCGGGAGTCCGGTTACGGCGGCGCGCTCGACGGCAGCGGCCACACCCTTTGCCACCAAGGCCGCGTCGGGCCTCAGCGGGTCGGGCATGATCTCAACATCGTGACGGTAGAGGAAACGGGCAAACCTGAAATCCAGCGTGTCGGGAAGCAGGCCAAACACGCCCCCCAGCAGGAAGAACCAGGGGTTGCCGCGTTGAGCAGCCAGCACCGCGGCGGGAACGAACGACGCAATGGCTACCCCCATGGAGAAATGGGCTATTTCCCTCATCGTCTCTTTCGCACCTCCTCCACTTTCTAGAGACCGGAAAGGTTGAGCGCCGCGGGCAACAGGACAAGGCCCAGGCAGTGGATGCGTCGGGCTCCAAACAGCACGGGAAGCGCTCCGATGCAGGTTGCGACCGCCAACACCGCCATGCCGGCCCATCCGACCGTGAACCACATGAGAGCACACACCGCAACCAGGGACCACCGCGCAATGCGCCGCGCCCCCCGGCGACACGTCAGCGCACGCGGCGCCACGGACAGTGGCATGGCCCACATCGCGGCCGCGGCGCCCGCGATACCCGCCGCCGACAGGAGCAGCAGGGATGGAACGGTGAAAAGACCCACGAACGCGGGCACCAGCGCGACCATCGAGCGGTCGAGTGCCGGCGGGGGACAACGAAATAGAAGGATGCCAAGCCACCCCGACAGCCCAAACGTCACCAACCCGGCAAGCGGTGCAGCCCACCCGAGCAGAAATCGCCGCGCGCGGCCAACGCCGGGATGCGGCATGGTCCGCGGCCACTCGGAGAGCAACATGAAGGCGATAACACACCAGAGCATCCAATGCAGATGCGGCCCCAGAATGGCCCCCGCTAGCGGAATCACGCGTGGCGGCGCCCAAAGGACAGCCGCATGGTCCGCCCGTTCATCGGTGCGAACCACTAAGGGTCCGCTCGCCACGGACCCGGCCACGCGAAAGACCGCATGGGGCATCAGCTCGGTGACACGAACGAGAGGGACTGGCGCGCGACGCGTCCGGGCGTGCAGCGTCGCCACCCCCAGGACGGCCAGGACCAACGCCCCCACGCGCAACGCGCGCAACACACGCGCATGACGGGCCTCGCAGTCACAGTAGGGACAGTTGAGCGCATCGCCGATGTATCGCTCGCAGCTCACGCAGCGGCCTTCGTTGTCCATCGCGCAACGACCTCACAGTTTGCCAACGACCTGTTCCAGCACGTCTTCCGTGGTCAACAGCCCCACCACGGCATCGCCATGGGCCGACTTGACCAGACACATGGGCTGGTGCGCGCGCCGCAGGCGGGGCAGGATCTCGTCGGCCGGCACATTCTCGTCCAGAAAGTACGCCGGACGGGCCAACGCGCCGACGCTCAAGACACCCTCCGTCGCACCGGACGACAACACGTGATAGACGTTGAGTACGCCCGTGAAAACCTTGCGGCCGCTGTCATAGACCGGAAAACGCGTGAACCCGGAGGTGCGCGCCAGGTCAACGAACCGATCGATCGGCATGGCGGCGTCGGCCACCACCATTCGGTCCCGCGGCACCATGATTTGGGCGGCCCGGATTCCCGCAAGTTCGAAGACGCGCCGAATCATGGTCCCTTCCCGTTGCGTCAGAACGCCGGCCTGGGCGCCTTCACGGAC
>JAQBFL010000101.1:0-7565 GCA_032123415.1 bacterium
GAAGAAAGTCTTTTGTTTTCTTTACCTTTCCAATCGGGCCGTCAGTGTATTTTATTTTCGTCTTCATAAATCTTCTTTCCTTTCCTCCAGTAACCTGCACCAAAGATGCGAATTGTAGATTCGCGCACGGTGAAGCGAACCGTCAGTACGCCGTCACCAACCATCCCGAAGCAGAAGAACCGCTTTTCGTCTTGGCTGTGCGAAAGGTCCTTAGCGATCACTCGATCTGCATCAGCGAAGGCGTACTGCGCAAGTTCAAAAGAAACACCGTGCTTCCTTTGGTTTTCGCGATCCTTACGCGGGTCCCATTCGAACTTCATTCTCTTCATGAAAGGAGCATATCACTGCTATCATGAAAGGCAATATAAAAATATGGGTATTAATATTGCTCGCCATCGGTGGCGTTCACGGGCGGCGAGCTTGCGAGCCGTACCGTGCGACGCCGTTGGCGGCCGCTTCCTTTTCCGTCAATGCCCGGCTGAACTGATTTCATGGCTCGCGCTTGCACAATCGTCCACCGTAATCGTCGCCCGTAATCGTGATCCAAACCCGGAAGCGTCCTCTATAGAGAATGGCGCTTACTTAAGGGGGCATGGAAACGTCAATCCGCCGCGATGGGCTTCGGCGGTTGGTCGTCCGCGGCCTTCGCCCGCGGAAGACGCTCCATGCGGCGAAGCCGGCGAGGATAATCCAGACCGACGGCTCGGGGGTCTTGAATTCGTCGAACTCCATCGCCTCATGCGCCGACAGGGACTGCTTCTCGGCGCGGTCGAGCATGACGCGTTGCGCGGCGGTCTCCACCGCGATGTAGGCCGTGCCGGGCGCGAGGATGCCGCGTTCCCGCGAGAGGCGGAGTATATCGTCGCGCAACTCGCCCGCACGGGGCGGATGGAGCGTCTGGAGCGCGGCCAGCCGACGCAAGGACGCCACGGCGGAGAGAATCGAGTCCGGTGAGGTCCGCAGCCCCGGCTCCAGGGCTACGTCTTGGCCGCCGGTTCGAATATGGAAGACCGCGGTCGCGGCGTCATCGCCGCCGGCGACCCAGCCGCCGGAGTCCGGCGCGAGGAGCGCCCACGCATCGCGCGACCGGACCTCGACAACCGGCACGCCGGCATCCGGCACGGACTCGCGATCGGTGACGACCCTGACGTCCGGAAGCAGTTCGAACCAGGCGTCGAGCGCTTCCACGTCGAGCGCGTTGGTTCCCGCCACCTGCACGAAGAGCGTGGCATGGTCCGCCGGGGCGGAGGCGGTCAACTCGCGGTGGAGTTCCCGACGGATGGCCGCATCGGGCCAATAGCCGCCCTGCGCGCGGACGTCCGGGACTTGACGGGACAACTCGCGGCGAAGATCCGAAGGGGAGGTTCCCACGGGGCAGAGGGGGATCGAAGCGAAGTTCACGGCGGTGGCCGCCGTGTTGGTCATCCAGGGATGGCGGTCGAGGAAGGCGGACACACGTCCGACGCAGGCGGGCAGAGACTCGACGGCGGCGGCCGAGGCATCCAGAAGAAAGTGAACGGCGAGCGGCCTGGCGTGCGCGGGCAGGCGGGACGCGACCGCGCGAGGCACGTGGACCGACGAACCACCCTCCGCCAGGGGGACAATAACGACGGGCGGCTCGGACGCGCCGGCGCGCTCCAGCAGCAGGCTGCGGTCGCCGAACGCCAGTTCCGCTTCGTTGCCGGACGGCACGGTGAACTCGATGGCGGCGTGCCGCGTTTCGGATGCCGCGAACGGGTAGACATTCAGCCTGAGACGGCGCGGGGACGTGTAGACCAGCAGCCCGGGGTCGCGCCGGGTGGTGTCGCGGATCATGTGATACACCCACATGGCGGCCTTGCGGTCCACCATCTGGCCAGGCACCCACGCGCCCTGCATCTGCAGTTCGAAGCCGCTGACCGCGACCCACGGCGGAATCTCGATGTCCACAACGTATTCCGCCGCGTCCTGCGCGCCGTTGAGCAAGTCCAATTCCACGCGCGCGGTCACCAGCGGACCGTTGGTGACCGCCGCGGCCAGCCGCAAGGCCTGAAGTCGGACATCGCGGGGCGGTGGGCGTGTGTTGGTCCATGAACGCCCCCGGTTGCGCGTCCCGGTCGTGAAGAGATCCGCGAACGGATCGAGGCGTCCTCTGGGCGTGCTCGTCCCGCGGGTCAGGTCCTCGCCGCAGACGATCTCCGAAATCTGCCTGACCTTGTGGTCCGGCAGCACCATGCCGTCGAACGCGATGCGGTTGTAAACCTCGGAAAGAAACGGCAGGTAGAGCCCTTCCTTCATGGCCTGAAGGCGCTTGAGAGCCACCCGTGTGATGGCGGGACTGACGGCCGACCGGTTGTCGGCCAGCTCGGGCGCGTAGACGGCGTCAACCGCGCGCATCAGGGCGGTCCGGTGCAGGGCGGCTCGCCCCGCATAGCAGAGCGGGAACAGAGACAGGGCCGCGAGCAGGAGAACCGCCAGGCGGGCGCGGGGCAGCGAGCGGGCGAGGACGCGCGCCTCGTCGAACAGCATTCGCGCGTGGACCACAAAGAGAAACGTCGGGGCCAGGATCAGGAAGCCGGCGCCGGCGGCGATCATCGCGAGGATGGAGAGCGGCAGGAACGGCAGGAAGATGAGAAAGAAGTACAGCGTGAAGGGAAACATGACCGCCCGCGCGCACCAGACCGCCAGGCGCGACGCGCGGCCGCCCCGGAACGGCAACAACAGCACGGCCGCATTCAGGCCCGTGAGAACGTACACCGGCCAGTACTGCAGGTTGACGGGAAACGGGATGGCGGAGTTCAGAGCCAGTCCGCCGAATGGCAGAACCAAGCCGGCCAGCAGCGCCGGAAGCAATGTGCCGCGAGCGGCGCGGTACAGCCGCATCAACAGACGCAGGAAGGCGAACAGGACGAGCGCCGTGCTGAGAATGAACAGCGACAGGCCCGCGGCGAAGGGCAGGTCGATGGCCGAGAAGAAGCGGTGGCCGAGCACGGCGAAGATGTACCACGCCGCGGGGACCAGCACGAGCGCGGCGGCGCTGGCGCCGATGTCGGCCGCCGCGGTCAACCGAAGCGTCTGCCCCGCGACGCACAAGCAGCAGTAGAACAGGGCGGGCGCAACGAGGCAGAGCATGGCGAACACCAGTTGGGGCTGTGAAAGCATCCAGTCCGCCACGGTTCGCGGGACAAGATCGTCGCTCAACGCGATGGCGCTCCAGAGGAAGCCCACGTCGATCGCCAGGAAGGCGAGGGCCACGGGCCAGCGTACCCGCAACCCGCGAAAACGCAGCGCGAAGGAAGCGCCGACGGCTGTCGCAACGAGGCCGGCCTGCATGCAGGCCAGCGTGAGGTAGGCGCCGCGGCCGGCGGGAGCGAGTTCCCCGGACACCAGACCCCACGCCCGCCACAGGCAGAGCGCCAACAGCGCCTGCGGCAGGGCGTGAACCGCGGACAGCCACCAGGGGGCGCGCAGGAACTCAGGCAGCAACGGGCGATCTTTCATGACGCAGACTCCTTTCAACGAGCGTGTAGGCGATGATGAGAAAGCCGAGGAAGCATACCGCACCGACCATCATGTGCACAGTGGCTAGATCGCCGGCGCCCAGGCGGCCAATGGCCAGGCGCCGTGCCTGCCAGCCGCTGACGATGCGTGCGGTGTTGGCGGTCACGGTGAGCGCATAGGCCGCCGGGAGCATGGCGCAGGCGAGTCCCGTGCGTCGGCGCTCGACGCAAAGGCCCGCGAGCAGGGCCGCCGCGATGCAGAAGAAACGGACGCCGCCGCATTCCGGCGCAACCAGGATGGGCATCGGCGCCAGCGGGATGGTGTAGCCGCTGCCGTCAGCGCTGAGAACGGCGGTCGACCCCAGCATCGACGCGGCCAGCGCCGCGGCAGGCCGACAGAAGGCGTTGCGCTGCGCGCCCTCCAGGTTATCCGTGACCGGCAGCATCGCGGCCAGGATCGCGGCGGTCACAAGAAAACCTACGAGTCGCCGGGGTCGCGGATAACTGGTCACTGGAACCCTCCGGGCGGAACGCTTCCGCCACGGTTTGCTATCTTGAGGCTCTTGCAACCCCCCCCCGCAACGCGGCGCCTACGGCTTGCGTCGCGGGGCGTTTTGTAAAGTGAAACGTCCCGCCGCCCATCCTGGGCAAGCATAACGCTCGAGCCTACGCCCCGTCGTTTTCTGCGCGGCACATACCGCGCCCAGAATGATTGTCAGAAATGTAGCACGGAATCGCGATCTTGTCTACCGTGGTCGTGCCCGCTTTCCGGATCGGGGCTCAGAAGCATGGTGGGCTGTAGAGAGGCGCAGGGCGCCGCCGCGAACTCCCTTCAGGCTGCCGAGAATTGGGGCGGGCTGGCGCGATCAACCTTTCTGGGAAAGCAGGAAGTCGACGTACTGAGCGCGCTCGAAGCTGAACAGGTTGCCCTCGAAGTCGCGCTGACTGACCTTGCCTCGGAAGTCCGCGAGCGAAGCATAGCCCTTGTCGTCCATCCAGGCGTGCAATCCCTTGTTCAGCATGGCCAGACTGTCCACGCCATCCCGGAACAGGGTGGAAGCCACCTGCACAACCTGGGCGCCGGCCAGAAGGTATTTTGCCACGTCGGTCGCCTGTTCCACGCCCGTGCTCGCAATCAGATCGAGTTTAACGCGGCCGGCCAGCAGTGCGATCCAGCGCAGCGGCAGGCGCATTTCCTCGGCGCGGCTCCATGACATCTGTCGGCGGAGCGTCTCGGATTCCACGTCGATGTCCGGTTGGAGGAACCGGTTGAAGCAAACCACGCCTTGCGCGCCTCGCGCCTCGAGCTCGGCCACCACGTTGGACAGCGCGGAGTAGAACGGGCTCAGCTTGACCGCGATGGGCAGCTTGACCGCGTTGCGGACCGCTTCAAACGTCTCGTAGAGCCGTGCCTCGACGTCACGCCCCGTTCGCGCGGGGTCGGCTTCGACCGCGTAAACGTTGAGCTCGATGGCGTTGACACCGGCGGCGGCCAACTGCTTGGCATAGTCCGCCCACTTGCCTCCGCTCACGGCGTTGACGCTGCCGATCAGGGGCAGCTTGACTGCCTCGCGCGTCTTTTCCACCCACATGATGTGCTCGCGGGCGTCGGCGTGTTCGAGTATGGGCAGGTAGCTGAGCGCCTCCGGGTACGATTCGGCGCCCGCGGCCAGCACGTCCTCCATCTTGCCGACTTCATACTGGATCTGTTCCTCGAAGATCGAGCGAACAACAACCGCCCCGGCTCCGAGATCTTCCATGCGACGGATACGGTCCACGTTCGCCGAGAGGGTCGAGGAGGCCACCACGATGGGGCTGGCGACCGGGATGCCGAGGTACGTCGTCTGCAGATTGCTCATGGTCGTGATTTTCCTTTCGTCCCTCTGTTCCGCGGTTGCCCAGGCACGACACGTTGCCGGCGACCGAACGGCCGCGGTTGATTCGGGAGGGGCCTTGCCCCGCCTGCCGATACTCATAACGGATTTCAGCCATCCACGGCAAGCAGAAGAATCCATATTCATCATCTTCTCTGACGGCCAGCGCCCCGCTTCCCCGGGACATCCTCAAACCCACCAGCATGCGCAGGATTTGTGGGAGATCTTTGGAAACCCATTAGGCAGACGGAGAGAGAAAGAAGATGTGCTTAGACGCGGGCCGTGGCAAGCCAATGCGGCATGGGTGGGGGAAGCGGGGCACAGACGAAGTCCCGGAAGCCGGCTTCCGCGAGCCATCCGGACAGATCGTCGTCCGAAAACACCCACCCGTGCCGGGCGGTCAGGGCCATGTTGACGGCGAATAGAGCGGAGAAGGGCGGGTTGGCGCGCGTGCCGTCTGTCATCATGTCCAGCACATAGATGCGCCCGCCCGGTTTGAGCGCGGCGCGGGCCTTTTTCAGCAGGGCGCCGATGCCGGCCGGCGATTCCTGGTGCAGGATGCCGAGCATGACGACCGTGTCCTGGTCGGGCGGGAATGGCGTGGAATGGTAGTTTCCTCCGACGCACCGGACGCGGTCGGTCAACCCCGCCTCGGTCACGAGCTCCGCGGCGATGGCCGCCACGCCGGGCAGGTCGATGACGGTGCAGACGGCGCCGGGCACGGCCCGGGCAATCAGCATCGAGTAGGCCGCCGGTCCGCCGCCCACGTCGAGAACGCGTGCGCCCTCCGGGATGGCCAGCAGCGGCACGACGGCGCGCCCGATGGCCATGGCCCTGCCGTGCATGGCCAGGACGAAATCGCGTGTGCGGGCCGGATCGTCCCCGAGGTGGGCCTCCGGCCGCTCGACCGGCTCGCCCGTGCGCGCGAAGCCGCTCAGCCGGCCCCATGCGGCGTAGACGTCGCGGTTGTAGCGGATGGCGCGGCTCAGATCGCCCGGCGCGCCGGGCACGAGAAAGGCCGCGGACTCCGGGCTGTTGACATAGCCGCCGTCCGCTTTGTCCAGCAACCCCAGTGCGGCGCAGGCATCCGCCAGCAGCCGAACCGCCCGCGCATCCAGCGCCAGCTCGGTCGCCAGCGCATCGGAGGTCAACCCCGGCTGCCGCGCCAAAGCGCCGAATACCCCCACGTCCGAGGCCGTGAAGAGCACGCACGATCCGTAGAAGGCGCTTGCCAGATCCATGATCCGTTGCGGAGAGGGGACGTTTTTCTGCATGTGCTTTCTCCCGTTACGCGCTAGTCTATGTCGTCCGACAACCTTTCTTTGGTTGGCGCCGTTAAGATAAGTGAGATGCGCATCACAGTCCAGCCTATGAAAGACCGCGGAAAACCCGCGTGGAAGTGGTTCATGGTGGCCGCCGTGTTGTTGGTCGTCATTCTCGCTCCTTTCTTTCTGGCGGGCGGGGCCATCGAGCGCGGAGCGGAACGCCTGCTGCAATCCGTGGCGGACCGCCGCGCGGTCGCCGGGGTCGTGCTGGCGGCGCTGCTGGCCGGGGACATCCTGCTGCCGGTTCCTTCCAGCATCGTGAGCACGGCGGCCGGCTATCTGCTCGGCCCGCTGTGGGGCACGCTGGCCTCGGCCGCCGGCATGACCGCGGCCTGCGCGCTCGGCTTCGGCCTGGCTCGCCGCTGGGGCGTTCCGCTCGTGCGCCGCTTTGTCGGCGCGCGCGAGATGCAGCGGCTTTCGGCGCTGCACGGCCGGTACGCCGACTGGCTGGTCATTATGGCGCGGCCCGTGCCTGTGCTGGCGGAAGCGTCGGTGCTGTTTCTCGGCATGACGCCGATCGGCGCGCCGCGTTTCCTCGCCCTCAGCGCGCTCTCGAACCTGGGCATCTCGGCCGTCTATGCATGCACCGGCGCGTGGGCGACCGGTCCGAACGCCTTTCTGCCGGCGGTGGCGGCTTCGGTGCTTCTTCCCTGGCTCCTGATGACGATTTTCCGTTCCGGCGGACGCCGTCTGCCGGCCGAAGACGTTCCATGCACACAGGACGGGTGTCTCAACCGCAACGCGTGAACCAGGGAGGGCAAAACCCCATGACCATTGTCGAGCCGCACATCCACATGTATTCGCGCACGACGGACGACTACCAGGCGATGTATCGGGAGGGCATCCGCGCTTGCGTGGAGCCTTCGTTCTGGATGGGGGCCGACCGA
>JAQBFL010000102.1:0-6939 GCA_032123415.1 bacterium
GTACCGGTCGGGCGTGACCGTGGCCGACAGCTTCATGTCGTTCGCCTACGCCTCGGGCAGTATCGAGCGGGTGCCGGTCAACGACGCGGCCCGCTTGGCCTTGGACGCTGCCGTGAAGGAAGCCGGGCGGCAAGGCCGCCCGCTGCCGCCGCGGCAGTGGGGGCTGGCCTCGGTCACCCCGCTTGGCACGCCGGCACGCTATGCCGGGCGCCTGCTGGTCGGATCGGCCGACTACCGGATGCATGCGGTGGCCGACAACGGGACGCGCATCTGGAACTTCCCGACCGAGGGGCGTGTCTATTCATCGCCGACACCCGCCGGCGATGAAGTCTTCTTCGGGTCCGACGATGGAATCCTGTACAAGGTCGATGTCGATTCCGGCATCCTGGTGTGGGAATTCAAGACGGGCGGGCGCGTGCGCAGCGCCCCGGCCCTGGATGACAAGAACGTCTACGTGGCGTCCTGGGATGGGTTGCTCTATGCGGTCGATCGCGAGCTCGGGCGAACGGTCTGGACCGCGCCGTTGGCGCCGGATACCAGCGCCGCGCCGGCCCTGCATGGCGGACGCGTCTATATCGGCGACGAGGACGGCGCGCTGCATTGCCTGGATGCCGCGACCGGCGCTGCCGTCTGGCAGGTCGCGCTGGGTGGTCCGATGCCCAAGGGCATCTCGACCGTTCCGGTGATTACCGAGTCGGGCGTTCTCGTCGTAACGGATGGCGGGCAGGCGGCCCGCGTCGGATTCGATGGCCAGACGATCTGGAATCGCGACCTGATGGCCGATCGCCGTGCCGTGCCGGTCCCGCCCATGCTGAATAACCAGCCTTATCCCACCCGTTCGCAATTGCTCGTGCCCATGAACCAGGGACTTCTGGTGCTGCGCCAGGAGGACGGCCTGCCGGACGAGCGGTTCGTCCCGCCCGCGGATGGCGGAAACGTGCTTTCCGCCGTGCCCTATGGCGACCGCATCGTCGTGATCCGGGAACAGACGCAGGTACAAGGAGTCTGGACGCGCTTTATCGTCAACAATGCCGCGGATGCCATGGTCTGGCTGCCAGTGAAAGAGGATGAAAATCCATGAAGCACTTCCCGTCTTGTTTACCGATCGTTTTCGCGCGGACCGTTGTCCTGGTGGCGTTGTCGGCACTTGTCGCGCGCGGCCAGCAAGCGCCCGCCGCTTACCACCTGCTGGACAGTTGCTCCCGCGCCTGGCCGGATGCGCCATCCGGGTTGCGCGTCAGCACGGATACGGAACAGGCCCGGCTCGGTCAATCGGCCTTGCGTTTCGATTACCGGATGGACAGCGCGACGCTGGAAATGCCGCGTCAGGAGGAGGCGATTCCGATCCCCGAGGCCGGACGGCTCACGATCCGGGTCAAAGGGGACGGCTCGGGCCACCGGCTGCAGTTCCGGACAGGCCACGCGGAGGTTGTCCTGGAGGGCCAGCGTCATCTGCGCGGGCACCGCCGCGATTTACTGGCGCCGGTTACGCTCGACTTAGATGATTGGCGGGAGTTTTCGTTCGATGTCGCCCCGCCAGCCGGGCGCGTCATGTGGCTCGACGGCTTCAGGCTCCAGCGGGTGGGCGAGGAGAAGGTCGAGGGGCATTTCCTGATTGATGACATCACGTTGACGCCCGCGAGCGGATCCGTCGCCTCACAGGTCCGGTTCGGTATGCTGGGTCCGATGGTTCGCGAATGGGATCCCGAGTGGCTCTTCCTGTTCGAGGGGCGCCATTTCGGTGCGCAGGCCGCGCAGGCCGAGGCCCGTTTGCGCGTTGTCGACTACCATGACAACCTTGTGCTCGAACGCTCGGTCACGCTCAACATGGCGCCGGGCGAAGTATCCGAACGCCTGCTACGGATCGCGCCCGACAACCTGGAGGTCTTCCTGCCGCCCTTCCGGGTCAGTGCCCAGGTCCTCTCGTCCGATCTGCCGGATCTTCGCGCCGATACCAGCCAGACTCTGGTGATGGGCAACAGCTATCTGTTGTTCGAGGATTTCGGCGACGTGTATGGACGGTGGTTTGTATCCGGAATGCCTTTCAACATGGGGCCGAACAACGATATCTTCGGCGAGACGCATCGCGCCTGGGCATTGCCGCAGACCAACGTGTGTATCGATCGTGTCACGCGCGAGCCGGGCGATGGCGTGGACGCACCGCCGGGACGCTTTGCCCTGCGTGCCGCCTTTAATGGGGCCGCGATGGTGTACAACGGCATCCACCGCTACCTGCCGGGCGATGCCTACCGCATGGGCGTCTGGATTCATGGTGACGGCAGCGGCGCCCAGGTCCAGGCCGTCATCCTCGATTTCGCCGCCGCCGGATCCACGTTTTATACCGCGAACCGCAACTGGAACACGCGGCATCTGGCCACGCTCGATTTCACGGGCTGGCGCTATGTCGAAGTGCCTTTGCCCGGCAATGGCATCGGCCCGCACACCGCGCGCGGTTCCACCAGGGACGTGGATTTTCCCCTCGATCTGGTTTCCTTTGCGATCTTGCCGACCGGCACGCAGCCCACCGGCGAGGTGCGCTTCGGCCCGGTTTTCCTGCACACGCAGCAGGCGGTCAGCGCGCCCGATCCCGTGCGGCCCGGTCATGACGAGTCTAACGGCGGGGCCTTGAGCCTGCAGCTCGGTTATGACGACGCCGACAACGACTGGCAGTCCGGCGGCGTGGCCTGGGCCACGGTGCGGAATGGCTGGCGCAGCCGCGGCGAGCGAAATGTCCGGATGTCCTGGTCGCTGCTGGATCGCGACGGCGAGCTGGTGGCGCGCGGCTCGGAGGCCATGACGCTCGCCCCCATGCAGCACCGGCTCGTGCGCCTGGATCTGGCCGCGCATGCCGCGGTCATCGCACCCCGTAGCGGCCCCCTGCGCCTCGAGGTCGTTGCCGATGACGCCAGCCAGGGCGTGAACATCACCAGGCAGCTCATCCTGGCCAAGCCCGACAGCGAGGTCCTGTTCGCCGATTTCGAGCGGGAACGGGATTACTTCGGGCTGGGGGGCGGCGAACTGGGCGTCGATCAGAAGGCCGGCGCCGTCATCGCCGGGACCACGGATGCCCAGCGGCATGGGGGCGGGCGTTCGCTGGCGATCGAGTGGAAGCCGGAACGTCCGGCCTTCGTGGCCATCGACCCTGCCCTGCCCGGCATCCCCGTCGAGGTGTCGCTATGGGTGCATGGCGACGGTTCCGGCGTGCTCTTCTATCCGCTGATCGGCAGCCAGGCGGGGGTGCTGACCGGGCATGGCCCAGACTGGAATCTCTTCCTGCCGCGGATCAAGCGTCGTGACGGCGACGATGGTCCGCCGGCGACCGCCGTGACGATCGACTGGGAGGGCTGGCGCGAAGTCACGTTCCGCCTGCCGCCGATTCCACACGACTGGGATCGCGCTAACCTGGTTCATCCGTTCATTCCATCGTATCCGCTGGGCCTGCACCTGGCGGTGGTCCCGCGCGGGGCCGGGGGCGGCGGCGTGTTGTATGTGGACGATATCAAGGTCACCACGCACCTGCCGCCCGGGCAACGCATCGCGCTGGAATGGGACCGTCCTGCGGCCGGCAATGTGGCGGCGCCGGGAACCCCGCTACGGGTGAGCCTGGCCAACCACGAGCGCGCGGGCGCCCCACGTGCCGTGACGGTCGCGGGCGGGGTGTACGATTGGCGCAGCCGGCGCGTGGCCGGGAGCGACGACGCTCGGCTGGTCCTCGCCCCGGGGGAACGGCGTGAGTTGGCGCTGACGGACGCACTGCCAACCGGCGCCTTTGCCTTGCACGTGGATATGACGGACGGCGAGGGCGCGCCTCTCGCCCGCATACGGGAGGACCTGCTGGTCTTCGACCCCGATACCTTGCTGGGCAAGGATGGATTCGCGGCCCTGGCCGAGCCAGACCGGCTGCGGGTTCCGGTCGATGCCCGCTTTACCCTCGCGCGCCACGACTGGGATTGGGTGGAGTTCCACCCCGGCAATGTCCAGGCGCACACCCTGTTGCGCATGGCGGATGAGCTTCGGCGGGGCGGGCGCGCCCCGTGGATGCTGCTCGGCTACAGTGCCTTCTGGAGCGCGGGCGCGGGCTTCGATTCCATGCTGGCGGGAACCCTGTCCCGGTACGAAAACCAAGTGACCGGACGGCGAGACTGGGGGAATGCCGTCGATATCATGATGGCCCCCGAACGTCTCGACGACTGGAATAACTACACCCGCGAGCTGTTCCGCACCGCCGGCCCGCATGTCGACGGATGGATGTTGTGGGATACGCCTGACAGTTCCGGCGCGCTCGGCATTCCGGCGCCCCGTTTTGCCGAGATGATCCGCATGGCCGAGCACTGGCGCCGCCGCTATGCGCCCGAGGTTCCGATGGTGTTGGGCGGGCTCAGCCGGGCCACCGCGATTCCCTATCTGGATGGGTTACGCGAGGCTGGCGCGTTCGGCCATTTCACGGGCGTCAACCTCCGGCTCGACGCGGGCAGCATATCGCCGGAAGACGGGCGCATTCTCGAATTCATCGAGGACGTCAACCTCGCGCTGCACATGGATGGCGGCGAGGGGCGCGAGATTCTCCTGACCGATTTGGACTGGGCCGTCGAGCAGGAAGGGCGCGGACTGGATCCCTTCGATCAGGCCGCCTGGCTGTCGCGCGTGTCGCTGCTGCTGGCCGGTCTCGGCATCGATCCGCCCGTGACGCTAAACAACGACGATCACGAGCGGCTGGGATTCGGGCTGGCCTACCAGGAGAACTTGACGGCACCGCCGTTGACGCAACGCTGGCCCGCCTGGCGGTTGAAGCCGGCCTGGCTGGCGGTGGCTCGCACCCGCGAGCTGCTCGCCGGCGTGAGCGCGGTCGAGGAACTCGAGATCCGTGATGTCACCCCCGGTCGGACCCGCGCGTTCGTGCTGCGGCGCGAAAATCCCGGCCGGACCGTGGTCGTAGCCTGGCGCAATGAGGTATCCGGCGAGTTGAATCTCGATCCGGCCGGCGTCGCGGTCGAGGCTGCGCACGATCTCTTTGGCGCACCCGTGCCGGCGGATGCGGGCTGGGTTGCGATTGGCCCCGTCCCGACCGTCTTTACGGTGACGCCGCTCGGGGACAAGCCGGCCTGGAACCTGGCGCGTGTGCGCGAGCCGGGACAGGATCCGGCCTGGCCGCAACGAGTGCTGGCAGCTTTCGCGCCCGCCGATGGCGAGGCCTGGCGCTATACGCAGGAGGGCGGCGCCCCGGCCACTCTGGCCGGAACCGAGTTCGGCGGCCGCCGTCGCCGCTTCCGAGGCGTGCGGTTTGCCGAGGGCGGACGCGAATCCTTTGTCGTCACGGCCCCGCCAGGCAGCGGGCTCGTGCTGCGCAAGCGCTTCCTGCTCGATCAGGCGGGCCACACCGCCCGCATGCGTCTGGGCGATCGGGAGCTGGGCACATGGGATTTGAGTCGCACCGCCCCGGAATTGAGCGATGGGATTCGCGAGAGCGTGTACCTCCTTCCCGCCTCGCTGCTGGGAGATGAACCGCAGGTTATCGAACTGGTCTACGACAGCCCGGCCAACACCGTCTCCTGGACGGTCTTGGCCTACGATGGCGGCCCCCTGCCGCTCGGTGCCATCGGGGCTGTGCATGTGGACTCCGCCGTGGCGCCGCCCCGCTACGGTCGCAATGTCGTGGGCCTTCCGCTGCGCCTGGGTGACCGCCAGTACGACGAGGGCATCGGGGCCTTTGCCAATGCCCTGGTGGAATGCGCCCTCAATGGCCAGTTCACGCGGTTCACGGCCGAGGTCGGCATCGACGCCGCCACGAAGGGCCGGGGCACGGTTGTGTTCAATATCTACGGCGACGGCCAACGGCTGTGGACATCCGGACTGCGCTCGGGGCTGGACGAGGTGCTACCGGTCGAGGTCGATGTGACCGGTGTCGAGCGCCTGCGCCTCGTGCTCGACGATGCCGGTGACGGCAACGCCTTCGATGCCGGCAACTGGCTCAATCCCGCGCTGCACCCCTGATCCCGGAACATCTCATCCACAAAGTCGGCCGGGGGATCAACCGCTACAAGGTCGCCAAGCATTTTGCCATGGAGATCGCCGACAGTCAGCTGCGCTGGTCACGCAAGCAAGACTCCATCGCCCGCGAGAAAGCGCTCGATGGCGTCTACATCATTCGCACGATCGAGCCAGCTGACACCTTGAGCGCGGAGGACGCCGTGCGGGCCTACAAGCAACTGGGCGATGTCGAGAAGGCCTTCCTTCCACACGCTCAAGGGACTGGACCTGCGTGCGCCCCATCCACCACCGCCTGGAGTCCCGGGTTCGCGCTCACTTGTTCCTGTGCATGCTGGCCACGCTATAAGTGAAAATGGCCTGTCGACGCGCGTTTCGGTGCGCCCGAGCGCGGGAAGGGCCGAAAATCGGCACACTCCGTCCTACCCGGCATCTGCAATCGGGCTTTTCGACGGTTCTGCGGCCCGCGCAGGAGCTATGCGAGCATCCTGAGCATCTGCTCGGCGGCGATCACCACCAGGCCGAAGTCGAGGTGGGCGGCGACCTTGACCGGGCCGCCTGCCTGTGCGTGTACGCACGCAGACAGGTCGATCAGGTTGCGCGTGGTGGCGAAGTCCCACACGGCTTTGGCAATGTACGCCTTGCACAACGCCAGCCGGTCGCGGGGCGGGCAACCGCCTGCCTGCCGCACAAGGAACGCGGCGCAGGCAGGTTCCCGCACCAGCGGTACGTGGCCATGTGATCCTGCAGGGCGCACAGTTCGCACACCGCGACGAACTGCCGGTGCTTCTCATCGAGCGCTCCGATTTCGTCCTCCAGCGCCGGAAACAGCCATGACTGGATGCTGTTCCACAGATGGCCCATCGGGGTTTGGGGTCGCGTGATCTGCATGCGCTTTCGTCTCCTTTGTGCGTGTCCACACCCGTTCATTCGAGCGACAATGTACTTATAACA
>JAQBFL010000103.1:0-4994 GCA_032123415.1 bacterium
GTGAGCGGGCAGACGCGGGCCTACACGCGCATCAACCGCGCGGACGCCGTGGGGAATCCGTTCTACACGCTGATCGAAGGGGCGGCGGTTCCGATGGACACGTGGACCCACCTGGCGGCCTCGTTCAACAACGGAGCTTACATACTGTATAAGAACGGCGGGGAAGTGGCGCGCGGCGGAAACACGTTCATAAGGCCCTACGTGGGAGCGGGAACCGGCATTTTGTATCTAGGGTCTTCCGACTACCGGGGCGATCTGATGGAAGCGCGGCTGTGGAGTGTCGTGCGCACGCCGCAGCAGATCCTCAACAACTACCGCCGGATCTTGCTTTACAGCACGGATGCGCGGGAGAACAGCCTTGCCGTCGGTTCGGCGGGCACTTACCTTGGCCGGTCCACCCTGCAGCCTACGGCGGCCAGTCCGCTGTCGGAGGACGGGTACACGTACTCCAGGGTCGTCACCGAGAGCGGGGCGGCAAGAACCCGTATTACGCAGAAATACACGCTGGAGGCCTGGGTGAAGATGGAACCCGGCTCCCGGGGCGGAGTCGTTGTCAGGCGGAAGGTGGACTTGGGTGCCCCGCCGCCGGTGCAGGAGGCATGGGATATGCCGCCGGCGTCCAGCCTGGTGGTGGGAGGTGACGATCCCCTAGGTAACTTCGGCGTTTGCTACAGCCTGAACGTGTTGCCGAACGGCAACCTGCAGGCTGAGTGGTGGGGTGACAGCTATGTTCGTGCGACGGCCACGCTTGAGTTCTCCTACCTGAAGAGACGGTTTCTGACCTCCGATGTTGATCTGCGCGACGGTCAGTGGCATCACATCGCGGTGGTGGGCGATGTCAAGGTCGTCACTCTCTACATTGACGGCGTGCAGGATACGCAGGCGGGTGAGTATTTCTATTTCGCAAGGCCGCCCACAGGCTTCATGCCCACGCAATACACACAGTACAAGACGCTGGGCAGCATCCTGCGGATCGGGCAGGGCGGGTTCGACGGCATTCTTGACGAAGTCATGGTCTGGAACGATGTCAGGACCCCCGCCCAGATAGTCCAGGACAAGACCACCGGATTGACGCAGGCTCAAGTGCTCGCCGGGCGCGCTCCCATGCCGGCGGCGCCGCCGGGGGGAACAACCCTGTTCGCGGACGGCGGCAGCACGTGGCGCACGCGCCTGGTTTCGTACCTGATCGTAGACACGACCGATCCCGGGGCGACGTTCGTGGACGATTACGCGAACGCCATGATGCCCTATCGCATTCTGCCGGTGCCCTCGGGATCGGAGATCGTGGCAGGCGGGCGCCCGCCGATCGTCGCGGACACACTGGGGCGCGCCTATGCCCGCGTGCTGCCCGGCTACTTCGCATGCTCCGATGGCGGCGAGAAGGTCGAGAACTACATGGTGCGCAATACGGACGACACGGCGGGCATACTCAATCCGGGCGCCGATCTCGTGGTGCTGAACCGCGATGACTTCGCGGACTCGGGGCACCTGTTCAACGACAGCGACAACGACGGCATGCCGGACTGGTGGGAAACGGAGCATGGCCTCAACTCGCTCTCCAACGACGCTTACGACGATCCGGACGGCGACGGGATGCCGAACGAGGCCGAGTTCCGGGCGGACACGGATCCGTGGAGCGGAGACACTGACGGGGACGGGAATGGAGACTTCTACTCCTGGGACACCACCTCCACGAGCGATTTCCGCATTTTCGGCGAGCGCTACACCGACTTCGACGGCATGGCCGACCGGTGGGAGGTGGGGGCGGGACTTGACCCTCTGCTGTTCGACTCCCACCTCGATCCCGACGGCGACGGCTGGAGCAACCTGGCGGAATTCATGAGCGGCGTGGGCGGGGATTGCAGCTATGCCCAGGCCAGCGATCCGTTCGTCACCTCGATCATGCCGTTGCCAACCTTAACGTTCACCTTCAAGTACAACGGCACGGATGCGACCGGGCCCATGAGGATATTTGTCTACCACAGCGCCGCCATGGACGGCCAGCCCGACGCGACCCTTACGGTTTCCGCAGGGACGTACGTCTTCCCGCTGTCGGTTCAGCGGAGAGGAACGAATGCGGGAGCGGTTCCCTTCGGGACTATCACGAACGTGACGTCGACGGGCACTGTGCGGGAAGGATCAAACTGGTTCCTTGCGTTCTTTGACAAGAACAGCGACGGTACGTGGAACGTCGGCGAACCTGCCGGCGTGGCGGAAGGCCAACCCGTCAATGTCGGATGGGGCAGCGTGGCGGACATTGTGATCGGATTGACCAAGGCGCAGGCCAACGCCGACTGGCGCGACTTCGAGTTGGCGGGGTACGGCCGGTTCGCATGGCCGTCGGCCGGCTCCACCAGCTATCGCGTCAGGGTTCGCAACACGGCTGGGATCGAGCTTTTCAGCCGCGAGCTTGCGGGTCCGAGGACGTTCTTCCACGAGGGCGACTTCCGGTATGCCGGCGTTACGGGGCTGACCGAGCTGGCGAGCTGGCAGTGGTACGTGTACGTGACCAACAACACGCAGCCTCATGCCCAGGGGCATTTCGGCGTTAAGTATCCCGCCTCCCACGCCGCTCCGACGCCGGTTGCGCCCGCCGGAAGCATCTTGCGCAACAGCGGGAATACTCTGGTGTGGACGACGACGACTCCCCAGGACACGGAGTTCCTGGTCCAGATAGCCCGAGACGTGGCCTTCAGCGACAAGGTCTACACCGGAAGGATCGTTGCGCCGTTCCGCGAGAAGGACGGGAAGCATCGGTTCATACTGCCAAGCTACGCGGGAGACGGCGTCTTCACGAACGGCACCTACTACTGGCGGGTGCAGGGAATCAACAAGAAGTCGGTCAGCAGCTTCTCCGCGGTGCGTTCGTTCCTGGTTGATCTGACGGCGAGCGGCGCGGGGCCGTTCGAGCTTGGCGGCGAGATCTTCTACCCGGGCAAGGTGTCGAACGGAACCTGGATCGTGCAGGCCTTTCTCTCCGTCGGACTCGGTGGGAAGCCGGTGGCGCAGACTCGCGCGGCCAACGCTGCCACCGTGGCCGGCTGGCCGAGGAACCGCACGCCGTTCATCCTGCGCGGACTGCCTCTCGGCACTTACTTTGTGAGGGCGTTTCTCGACCAGAACGGCGATGAGAAGCCGGACGTGTGGGAGACGCAGGGATACGTCGCGGGCTACTGCCGCTACGCGCCTGCGGACCTCATGATGCCGGCCAGCCGCTACACGGAACGGCTGGAGACAATGATCCGCGACACGGACAACGACAAGATCGCCGACGACTGGGAGTACTTCCGGTTCGGCAACCTGACGGAGGCCGGGCCGGGCGGCAGCCCGCTGGGATATACCTCGTATCTGAACGGCCTCCTGGGTATCGACGACTACGAGGCCTATGCGGCCACGCCGATGAACCTCAACCCGACGGATCCCAATGCCCACTTGGCGGACGGCGTGCCGATCCGGATCAAGACCGCGTTGGGTCTCGATCCGCTGGCCTTGTTGGAGTTCGGGATCAAGAGCATTGGGCTTGACGGCGGGGCCGCGAGTGTGGTTACGTGGGAAGCTGTCCCGGGGGGCACCGCCCGGATTGACTCCGCCGGCAAGGCCGTCAAGGAGATGGGATCCGCCGAATTGAGTTACCAGTTGCAGCAGAGCGCGGATATGAGCGGCTGGACGGACGTGCAGACGGGTGGCGTATTGGAATACGATGTCCTGCGCAACGAGTTCAGGTTCACGGCGGGCCCGGACGTTGCGGGGCCCGTCTTCTACCGCTACCGGGTGTTGTGGTCCGATTGAGCAGTTCAACCGCGCGGTCAGTTGGAAAGACGCGCGCGGTCGGTGGGTCGAAGTCGGTTTCCGCGGAGCTGAGCCGCGAGTGATGGGAAGGGACGAGCGAACCTGTGCCGGGTGAAACCGGCCAAGGAAAGGGAGTTGGCGCGATGAGGCTGAAGACAAGGTTGTGCTTGGAGAGCGTTGCGATGGTGGCGATGGTGGCGCTGCTGGGATGCGAGTGGGAGGGGACAGACAGTGGTGATACTTGGAACAGTCGCTACGGTTGGGTCAACTTCAGCGGTGTCTACAAGGGCGCGTCTGGCGGTGTGCTCATCACGGACTACACGGCATCGTCGGGCGAGATCGGCGCAACCGGCGGGGTCGTCACGGCCGTGGAGACCGTCGGTACTGCGTCCGCCGGCCAGAGCCTATACAGCGGCACAACCGCCCATTCTCCAGTCACTGCGGGCAGCTTTCAGATTTCGGTCGGAGTGTTCTCGTTGCGCGATGACGGATCGGGCAATCTGAGCGGATCCGGCAAGACGGGGTCGGTGCAATATGGCACGGGCGCCTGGAGCATTGACCTGCTCGGCGAATGGCCGCCGTCTGGGACGGCCATCGTGGCGAGCTACAACTACTCGAGGTCCTCATCGTCCGTCGCCAGCGCCTCGGATGCGGGGACGAGCGGCGTAGTGATCTACTCGTTCGTGGTGGAGCACACGGGGAACATTCTGCGCATGACCGACAACAACGGGAGCGTGTATAAAGGGAAGTTTTCCGGCGTGAGCACCACCGGCAGCATCAACCAGGATTCTACCACGACGACTCCGCTGCCCGGCGAAGAGGTTGTTGGCAGCTTTACCGCGAGCGGCGAGAGCAAAGCGGGCATGAAAGTGAACATGACCGGCACTTTCCAGGGTATTGTCCAGGGCAGCGCGCAGCAGCTCTCGCTGGCCGATCGGCGGATGATCGGCACTTGGATCGAGAAGAATGGCAAGACAGGCAACATCAACGGTTACGCCTCGGCCGTGGTTATCGACGGCGGAACAACCGCGGTCGATGAAACGGTCGATGAAACGGACGATGAAACGGACGCGGCGGCGGACGAAGAGTTGTGGTTCATCGTTCTTTGAGGCTCTTGCAAGACGCCCCGCAACGCGCGCCTTACGGCTTGCGTCGCGTGGCGTCTTGTGAAGTGAGGGGTGAGGAATATGGTCGATATCGCTTGG
>JAQBFL010000104.1:0-5645 GCA_032123415.1 bacterium
GGTTTCCTGTCTCATGCGTCAGGGCTGCCTTCAGGTCCACGAGCACAGGAAAGAAATCGACAAAGTCTCGAACTCCGTCGACCCGATACGTCCCAAGGCACACGCCCCACATGGAATCCCTCCAATCCGGCCTTCCTTCCCCCGGCACATCGGACCCGTCCTCGTACCCGTCATCGTTGTCGTCGTTGACCCAGAAGCGGAAGGGTTCGCCCATCGACACAAGCATCCGGTCAGTATCGTCGATTTTTCCGTCCCGGTCATAGTCCGGCGTCAGGCCAATACGAAACGCGGTGAACACATTCGTGTCCGCGCATAGCGCATTGCCATCGGGCGAGAGAAACCGCGCGGCCAGAATGCAGTCGCCCGCCGAAGCACTGTTGGAGACGGCCTCGACCCAGAGATTCGTCGGAATCTCCGCCCACGAAGACACGCACGTCAGAACCCAGTTAGTGGAAGGGTTCGAGGCCGAGAGCAACAGGTTCGACGCGCCCTTCTCCGGCGAGAGCCAGACGCGAATGCTCCCGGCGCCGGAGACTATGGCAAGCTGGACCGTGCCGGTGGGCATCGATTCGGGACCGCGCGTGAAGCGCACGAGGTGCAGATCGTTCTCGCCCGAAACCTGAGACTCCACTTCGCTGCTGTCCGGCATCCCGTTCGTGTTGTCGTCATCGCCGTTCAGCAGCACGACGGCACCAAGCCCGACACTTTCGATCAGCGCATCGGCGGCATCCATCGAACCGTCACGGTTCACGTCGTTGTCCAAATCCACCAACGGCACATAGACGTCCACCCGCTTGCCGGGAGCCGCATTCGCAACTGGCGCGCCCAGACCCCCGCCGAAGTCCATGTCCTGGGTTACTTTGTCCACGTAGTGCACTTCCAGATGGCCCCGATCCGTCATTTCGGTGCAGACGGTGGCGTTGGTGAATGGCGAATAGACAACACCGTTGGTGATCGTCTGATCGACGGCGCGGCGTGTCGTCCAGTACCACCCCAGAGCGTTGTTTGTCACCCCGCTCATATGCCAGCGATAGTCCTGATCGCAGACGACATTACGGCTGTCGTTGGTGTGCGACCACCAGCGCAGATTGAAGCTGCGCGCTTCGCCAGCCTATTGGGGTGACATCTGAATGGCGCTAAGATAAGCCGGGTCTGCGGCCTGGTTTCTTCTGGATTCGCTTGCCTCGGTGGGGAAGTTCACGGTAAAGGTGGCGTGGTTTAGTAAGGCGGTCGTAGGGTTTGGGGCGTCGTTTGACGGCACGGGGTTCGAATCGTCCGGGGCGCAGCGGGACCCGATCCCGTGCCAGGATTTCGAGGAGCCGGAGATAGAGGCGACGGGCTTGGCGTTGTGAACGGGCCAGCCGCATCGCGTGATGAAAGCTGCGCGCCGCATCCACGGCGCCTTTGAAGCTGATGCGTGTGCGACAGACGTGATGGGCGCTAGCGGCCTGAGCGATGATGCAGCGCATCAAGTTGTGGGCAATGAGGAAGGCGAGCAACTCCTTGTGCACCATTTCCGGCGTGCGGCAACGCAGTTCCTCCATGCCCATCGTGGTTTTCAAGTCGCGGAAGCACAACTCCATGTCCCAGCGCCGGCGATAGAGCTGTGCGACCTGCTCGGCCGGGTAGGCGATCGGGTCCAATAGCGTCGTGGATATCCACAACTCCTGGGTGCGGAAGCCCTTCTGCTGAACGCGGACGTGGATGATGCGCACGGTGATGGCTTCGGGCACCGCGGCCCATTCTTCTGCCGTGAGGTAGTCGGGACGCTTGGGTGGTTTGCGCCAACTCACCAGCCATTCGGAAGGCCCAATGCGCTTGGCTTGGCGCCGGTCGAAGCGGCGGCCCTGATGCAGGCGGCTGACAACATCCACGCCGCGCAACGGCAACAGGGCCAGCAGCACGAAAGCGCCGAACGGCCGGTCGCCCATCAAGATGTCGCCGGGCAGCAAGTCGTTCCACAAGTCCTTGAACAAGCGCACTTCGTGAGCGGACCATTGCGCTTGGACCGTCTTGAGCATCGCGCCACTGGCCAGCGAATACAGGCCGCAGAGTTGCATGACTGGAAAGCCGCATCCGGGGCGTTGGCCGCTGGGATAGGGATACGCCTCGCGGTTGGCGTCGGTATCGGGGAGGCGCACGCTGCTGGCATCGACGACCTTGATCGGCCGCGTCCAGCCCTCGACGCCCTGTAAGGACAAGCGACCCGCGGTCTGGGCCGAGTCGCTGAGGGCCTGCTGCATGCAGGCGATAGGCAAACGACCCCGCGCTTGGCAATAGGCGCTGGTACTTTCATCGAAAGTGCTCCGTTCGGTCTCGCAGAAGGCTTGGACCTGCCGCACCACCGCACGGCAAGAGGTCCGCGGCTGTAGGACCTGCCAGATGAAGCACCAGAAGACCCGCGAGAGGAAGAAGACCCGTCGTCGGCGACGCTTGCCGTCCTCAGGCGCCATCAGCGCGCGCTCTGTGAGGAAGGAGCGGCACTGCGCTTCGATCTCCACGGGGGATTGTTGACGGACGCGGGCGGCATGCCGGCCGAGCGGCGCCATTTTCCGACGCCAAGCGGGGAAGTAGGGTGTATTCATAGGGCGGTATATATACCGCCTTATTGACACGTATGCTAGTCTTTTCTGCATGAAACCGAATCTTTCGAGGCTGCGCGCCGAGTACAAGAAGCTGCAGAAGCAACTGGCCGGGCTGGGCTGGATCAGCCACGGCTATGTCCAGGATCGCGGTCGCGGGGCCGGCGGCCCCTGCTATCAGTGGACGCGCAAGGAAGAGAAGAAGACCGTTTCGGTGGCGCTTTCCAAGGAACAGTACCAAGCCATGCAGGAGGCCATCGCCAACTGGCGTGTGGCTCAAGCAACCCTCAAGAGCATGGAGCAGATATCCCGAGAGATGATCTTCGCCAGCTTGCCCGATACCCGTCGGCGTAAGCCATTGACCTCACGTGTTTTAGGGCTTAACTAAGCGCCATTCAGACGTGACCCCGATTACACTGGAACCGAGGACATCGTGCCCATCACCAGTTTGGACGAATTGCGCCACGAGGGCCACGAGCAGCAAAACTGCGTCGGCATCTACTACGCGCGTGTTCTAAGCGGGGAGTTCTACGCCTACCGGGTCTTGAGGCCCGAGCGCGCTACGCTCATGCTCATCTACTGCGACGACGGCTGCTGGCTGCGCGACCAACTCGAAACCCGTGGCAACACCCGCGTCCAGCCCGCCACGGCGGCGCACGTCGACGCCTGGCTCTCCGCCCACCGCCTCTCGATCTGACCCGTCTTGCCGCGTCAATACCACATCTCCATCCGCAATCCTTTCGCATCCACCTCCGGCGCTGCGGGGATCCTGACCGCTTGGCCCTCCACAATCCGCTGGGCAGTCCAGCATGCAGCATGTGCGTCGAGGAGATCATCCGGTGCTGCCACGCTTTTTGGCCACCGCGACATGAGCTCAACCTCAATACGGATTCCGCAGTCCCACAGGAGTCCAAACCTGACTTCGGCCCCTTCCCTTGTTCGCTTGCCGGCGACGACGGCTCCACCGCCTTTCATGGCCAGGAACGAGAGTTCCGGATGGATCTCCCGTACTTGGTCCTGCCGCCCGGGTGTCATCAGGTCATCGACCTCCCGCATCTTCGGGAAGAGCGCATGGCACTGTTTGGAGAGTCCAATACCCGCGGCCGAGCTACTGCGATTGACTCGCAACTTTACTCATCGCACTGTCACTCCCAGCACTTGGCCTACTTCGGCAGCACCCAGCGCCTGACTTTCTCCCGGTTCACCGGCGGTTCCTCTTCGGGGGACTAGGGGAGAGGTGTTCAACTCTCGCGAACCACCGCGTGCCCGTCGCGCATCACGGTCAGCCGACCAGTCCGTGCCGGTGCAAAGCGCCGCATATCTTGTGCGTCATCCGTCATAGTCTCCGCAAAATCGCGGTCAGGCTGTAATTTGCGATTCTGCTGAAGAAGGGGATGTCAGGGACAGGTACATATCCACCGGCCCCTTTTCGGAGATAAGATCACCAGCATGTTGGCAAATTCCTCCTGGCGATGACGGTCTAGAAACGGGATCAGAACCTGTTCAACGGAGGCGGGTGTCGGCGGGTGGACTTTGAGCCGTATAACACCGGGATGGCGACTCAAGGGCAACACCACCCAATCCCCGAAATGCTCGTCGAGCGTTATCAGCAGCCTGCCCTGGCGGCACACCGTTGCGAGAATGCTGGCATCGTCCGCACGATCCTCGCCGATCTCTCCCGCACGGATGACATCATGTCCGTGCTGCCGCAAGCAAAGCGTAACCTCTTGCCGCATCATCTGAGTCGACATAGAGTCGCACGCTCATGCCTCGGCAAGTTCATATTCCGGATGCTCGAGCGCCTTGCCGGCATAACGAAGCGCGGCCTCGATGTCCTGACGCTTCAGCTCAGGATAACCGACGAGGATGGCATCCCATGTCTCGCCGGTTGCAAGCTGCTCAATGATCACGGCCACAGGTATACGGGTCCCGTTCACAACCGGCTTTCCTCCGCACACGCGGGGATCGATTTCGATTCTATCGGCATACATGGCAGTCTCCTTCTGAATCGGCACTATACTATCCTTCGCCATCACCCATTGCAAGCCGTGAGTGATGCAGACTCGTGTGGACTCGTGTGCATTCGCCACGGCAAGTGGCCTCATGGCAAAGCGTTACGCTCGTTGAGCCGGCCGCAGAGGGGCTCAGGGTAGGGGGGTGTCCCCGCTTTCTGCTTTGCATCCGCCCCCGCCGTGAGGCATAGTCTCCTCGTCAACGCGAACGAAACGGAGACCACCATGGACCTCGCCAACGCCATCGAAATCATCCGCGCCCTCGCCGACGGCCGCGACCCGGCCACCGGCCAACCGTTCCTCCCGGACAGCCCATACCAGCAGACCGACACGGTCCGCGCCCTCTTCACGGCCCTGGAGGCGCTGGAGCAGTGCCCCCGCCGGCGCGAAGCCTGGCCCGTCGACCCGAACAAGCCGAAGGTCGGATCATCCTGGACGCCCGAAGAAGAGCAACAACTCCGCGACGCCTTCGCCGCGCACAACACCCAGAGCGAGAACTTGCCCATCGCAGCCAAGGAGGCGGCGTTCGCCGCCTGGCGCAACGAGGTCGCCGCCGCCCACGGCCGCTCCGCCGGCGCGATCACCGCCCGACTGATGAAGATCGGCCTCCTCGCCGCCGCCGGCGCCCACACCCCTTACCCTCCCCGCTATCCCGTCCAGCCACCCGAGCCCATCGCACCGCCCGCACCTTCAGCGAACCCCACCGCAGCCGACGACTTCCATTTCTAAGGAGCATCCATGCCACTTTTTCGCAACAATCATGACCCCCCCGCCACCCAGCGCTTCCTTGCGGAAGAAACCGTCGAGGTTGAACGAAAGGCCTTCACCGCGACGCTCTGGGAAAACCCCCTCGGCCGCTTCGTGCGTCTCACTGAAAACGTGAACGGCCACCTGAACCACATAGTCATCCCCGCCAGCGGCCTTCCCGACGTCACCGCCATGCTAGCCCGCCTAGCCCTCCACTCCGCCAGTCCAACAAGCCCACCTGAACCAAGACCACCAAAGACCTAATCTCGCCTCGTAGGCTGCTATCCGCCAGACTGGACCCCCG
>JAQBFL010000105.1:0-10820 GCA_032123415.1 bacterium
CAGGCCTGGCCAAGACGCTGCTGGTGCATACCCTCGGGCACGTGCTGGACTTGAGCTTCAAGCGCGTCCAGTTCACCCCCGACCTGATGCCCTCGGACATCACGGGCACGGACGTCCTCGAAGAGGATCGCACCACGGGCATGCGCGTCTTCCGTTTCGTGCGCGGGCCGCTGTTCACCAACTTGCTGTTGGCCGACGAAATCAACCGCACTCCGCCCAAGACCCAGGCGGCGCTGCTGGAGGCCATGCAGGAGCACCGTGTGACATCCGGCGAAAACACCTACCACCTGCCGGAGCCGTTCTTCGTCCTCGCGACGCAGAACCCGATCGAGCAGGAAGGCACCTACCCCCTGCCGGAAGCGCAGCTCGACCGCTTCATGTTCAACATCGTGGTGAACTACCCGAGCGCCGACGAGGAGAGCGAGATCATCAAACAGGTCACGGGCACCTACACCGCCGACCTGGATGTCACGCTTTCCGCGGACGACGTGCTGCGCCTGCAGCAAGTCGTGCGGCGCGTGCCGGTCGCGGATCATGTGGTGAACTACGCCCGCGATATCGCGCGCGCCACGCGTCCGAAGGAGCCCGAGGCGCCGGACTTCGTCAAGGAGATGGTCGCCTGGGGCGCCGGTCCGCGCGCGGGCATTTATCTGGTCATGGCCGCCAAGGCTTACGCCATCCTGCACGGCCGCTATCACGCCACCACGGTGGACGTGAGCAAGGTCGCGCTGCCGGTGCTGCGCCACCGCGTGCTGACAACGTTCAACGCGGAGGCCGCCGGGGTGACCAGTGACGAGATCGTCGCGCGCCTGATCGACCGGTTCCGCCCGAAGGACGATCTGGATATTTAGAAGACGCGTTTCGGATTCCAAACATCAGTTTGCGGGTTTTCGGAATTCATGCTCAAAACACCGGATTACATGCGGTTGTTGCCGCCCTGGCTGATCGGCAGGATCGGCCACTTGGACCTCCTTGCGCGCGGCGTGGTCGAGGGGTTCATCACGGGGCGGCACCGCAGCCCCCACAAGGGCTTCTCGGTGGAGTTCGCCGAACACCGGCAGTATACGCCCGGCGACGACCTGCGCGCCCTGGACTGGCGCGTCTACGGCAAGACCGACCGCTTCTACATCAAGGAGTTTCTCGAAGAGACGAACATGCGGGTCACGATCCTGCTCGACTGCTCGGGTTCGATGCGTTACACCGGGGACGCCGCGGCCGAGGTTGACGGCCGGCGCCTGTCCAAGTTCGATTACGGCCGCCACCTCGCCGCGGCCCTGACCTACCTGCTCGTCAACCAGCAGGACGCCGTCGGGCTTGTGACGTTCGACACGAAGATCCGGCGCTACCTGTCTGCGCGCGCCCAGGCCAGCCAGGTCAGGCGCATCCTGGAGGAACTGCACGCCACGGAGGCGGGCGGGGAGACCGCCATGGCCCCGATTCTCCACGAGATCGCCGAGCGCGTTCACCGCCGGGGCATGGTCATCGTCATCAGCGACCTGTTCGATAACGCCGCGGAGGTGGTCAAGGCCCTGCACCATTTCCACTACAACCGGCACGAAATCATGATCATGCACACGATGGCCGACGAGGAGTTGACTTTTCCATTCAACGCCTTCACGCATTTCAAGGATTTGGAACCCGGCGACCTGATGCTCCAGATAGACCCCAAGACCATCCGGGCGCGTTACCTCGACCGGATGAGGCAATTCGTGGATGAAATACAAGGCGGTTGCGGCCGTTTGAAGGCGGACTACGTGCCCATGTCGACCAAGCTGCCGTTCGACAAAGCGCTGGTCGACTACCTGTCGCGGCGCACGGGCGCGATGCATTGAGGCCGTTGGAGGCGATTCGACTATGCTGTTTCTGAACATGGGCCTGTTGTTCGGCTTGCTGGCGGTCAGCATTCCGGTGCTGATCCACCTGTTCAACCGCAAGTCGGCCCGCGTGGTGGACTGGGGCGCCATGAAGTTCCTCCTGGATTCGCTCGTCAGCCGACGGCGGCGCATCCTGCTGGAGGAGGTGCTGCTTCTCGCCTCGCGCTGCATGCTGCTGGCGCTGGTCGTGCTCGCCGCGGCCCGTCCGTTTATCTCCGCCACATCGAGCGTGCCTTGGATCGTCCTCATGCCCATGCTGCTCGTCGCCATCGCGTTGTTCGGCGTGTCGTTCGCCTTCTGGAGAAGCCCGCGGCTGCGCCGGTACATGCTCTGTGCCGCGATCGTCCTGCTTGTGGCCGTCGGCCTGGCGATCCTCCTGGAGCGCCAACTCAACCTGCGCCGTTTTGGCGGCAAAGGCCGCAAGGATGTGGCGCTGGTGATCGATGCGTCCATGTCCATGACCATGATCAATGACGGCAAGTCCAATGTCGAGCGGGCGCGCAAGGACGTCGACCGCATCGTCGCGGCGGCGCCCGGCCGCACGGCGTTCACGATCGTGGCCGGCGGCGAGGCCGCGGACGTCCGCCTGTCCGCGCCCGTCACCGACCGCACCGAGATTCTCGCGGCGCTCGACGATCTGACGCCGCAGTACGGAACGATGCGCGCGCTGGAGGCGCTGAGCGCCGCCGGCGTCGCGCTGGCCCAGGGAGACAACCCGAGCAAGCAGATCGTCGTCGTTACCGACGGCCAGCGGCACGGATGGGAAATCGACACGGCCTGGCGCTGGCAGTTCCTGGCCCAGACCTTCTCGCACCTCCCGGTGCCGCCGCAGATCATTGTCCACAAGCTGCCGATGCCGAGCTACTATCGCAATGCGGCACTTGGGCCGCTGGTCTTCAACCGCAAGGTCATTGGGTTGGACCGCGACGTGGCCTTCACCGTCCGGGTCCACAACACGGGCACCGAAGCCATCACGCCCTCCGAGGTGGCCTTCACCGCCGAAGGCCGCGTCACCAGCGACGCGAGCTTGGGGCAGATTCCGCCGGACGGGTCCGAAACCGTGACCTTCCTGCACAGCTTCAAGACCGAGGGCGCCCACGTCGTCACCGTCCGCGTGGCGGTTGACGACGACTTGCCGTCCGACAACGAAGTCCACGCCGCCGTCAACGTCATCTCGCGCCTGCGCGTCCTGCTCGTGGATGGCAACCCGTCCGTCCGGCCCATGGAACGCGCCTCGGCCTTCGCCGCCATCGCGCTCTCCCCGGAAAGCGGCGCCCCGGGCGAGACCGAGGGCACGGTCGAATCGCCAACCGAATGGAAACGCCGTTTCTTCGTCCAACCCGAGGTCGTCGAGGCGCCGCGGATCGCGGAGGTGGCGTCCTTCGCGGAGTACGATGCCGTCATCCTTGCGGACGTTCCGCGTCTGCCGGCGGAGACGGCCCTCAAGCTTTCCGACTACGTCCAGGGCGGCGGAGGGCTGCTCGTCGCACCGGGCAAGCGCGCCCTCGCGGCCTTTTACAACGCGTGGGCCACAGGGGCCGGCGACCGCGTGATGCCCGCCGTCATGGAGGAACGCGCGATCGTCCCCGCGGCCGAAGGGGCTCAGGCTGGGGTGTCTCCGGCGCTGAGCACCTTCTCGCACGAGGCTCTGACGCTCGTGGCGAACCCTGACCGTTCCGACATCGGCACCGCGATCCTTTCGGCCTACTGGAAGCTGCAGCCGTGGGGCCAGGATCCCGCCGTCCAGACCGGCGGCATGCTGGACAGCGGCGATCCGTGGCTGGTCGAGCGGCGGCTGGGCGAGGGCCGCGTCTGTCTGCTGTCCTCCTCGCTGGACAATGAGGCCGGCGACCTGGCCACGCGCCAATCGTTCGTTCCGTTGGTGCATGAGTTGGCGTACCACCTGGCCGACGCCGGCATGGCACGCATCAATATCGAGCCGGGAGCGGAGATCGCCCTCCGCCTGCCCGTCCGCAAGCCGGGCATGCAGGCAAGCGCCGCACCCTCCCCCGCGGGGCCCGAACGGACGTTCGACACAAAGGCCATCGACCCCGAAAAACGCGAGCGACAGGCTGCCTTCCGGGTTTCCTCAACCGTCGCGCTGCTGCGTGTCGCCGGCGCGGTCGTGCCCGGTCTGTATCGCGTCGCCATCCCCGAGGAGCTGAAACCGGTTTTGGGCTGGCTCGGGGACACCGAGGGCCACATTCCCTTCACCATCGCGCGCGGCATCGAGGAAAGCATGCTGGTTTCGCTCACCGAAGCGGACTACGGGTTTATCGGACAGTTTTGCGACATCGTGCAGGCCAACTCCGTCGAGGATGTGGCCAGCGTGCTGTCGGGCAAGACCTTCGGGAACGAAATCTGGAGAATTCTGGCCCTCGCTGCGTTCGCGCTGCTGCTCGTGGAAATCGCGCTCACGCGGTGGATCGCCCTGCTGCGTCAGACGGGCAGCGAGAGGTCGGTCGAATTCGAGGCGCAGGCTGCGCCCTCCGTCACGTTCCGTGAACAACTCAGAAAGATGCGCGGCGGGGCCGGAACATGAGGTCCGCCGAAAGGATGGAGAAGCGTGGAAGCTGATCTCGGTAGAGCTGACCTGTTGTCGGACGCCGTGCCGACGGCCGCGATTCTGGTCGTCGCCGTACTCTTCGTCGCGTTGTGGGCAGCGTCGCACGTCTTCGTCCGCCGGCTGCGCGATCCATGGCTGCGCGTGGGTCTTGTGGTCCTGCGGCTGCTGGCGGCGGCGATCGCCGTTTGGAGCGCGCTCCAGGCGTTCGGGCGCGTGGTGACCATCGGCACTCCCTGGCCGCTGTGGCTGGCCGGCGCCATCGGGGCGCTCGCCGTCGAGGGCGTGCTGGGGCTGTACCGGCTCGAACGCGGCATCGCCTCGCGCGCGCTGGGATGGAGCCTGACCGCCCTGCGCGTGCTGCTGATCCTCATGGTTTTCTTCATGCTTATGCAGCCCGTGCTGCGCAGGCAGGTGGCACGGCGTATCGAACGGTTCGTGGCCGTCCTGCTCGACGACTCGGACTCCATGCGCATCGTCGACTCCCAGTGGTCCGTCGCCGACCGGCTTGACCTCGCGGCGCTGTTTGCGTTCGACTCCGTCAAGGGCCGCGCGCGCCTGATGGACCACGAGCGCTCGATGGCGGACGTTCAGCGCGAACTGGCCGCGGAGACGCACACCCTGAATGCGGCCGCCGTCGCGGCCCCCGAGGCGTTCCTCGCGCTGCTCGAGACGCAGTCCGCGAGGCTGCGCGAGACGATCGCTCAACGGTATCGGCCCGCGGTCGACGGCGCCGTCGACGCCCTGGCCGGTCTGGCCGAGGACAAACGCTATCCCGAAGCGCTGCGCGCGGAAGCCGGCGCGATGCGGGACAAGCTGGACGACGTGGTCCGCGACGCCCTCCGGAAACTCAAGTCTCGCGTCGAACGCGACTTCAAGGATGGTCCGGCCGCGGGCGCGAAGGAGGTCGGCGACCTGATTGCCACCATCGACACGGCGCTGACCCAGATGCTCGTCACCCTTCCCGCCTTGGCGGAGACGGCCGACAAGGCCTTCTACGACTCATTCACGCCCGAACAACGCCAGGCCATCGACGAACTTGCCCGGCAACCGCGCGACCGTATCGCCCGGCAGACGCTCGTCGGCAAACCGCTGGGCGCCGACCGGTCGCTGCTGGAGACGCTGGGCGCCGACTACGGTGTAAAAATCGTGGCGTTCGCGCAATCCAACCGCGAGGTGACGGCGGACGATCTGCTGTCCGCCCCCGCCCCCGCATCCGCCGACACACCCGTCCCCACCAACGGCCCTCCGGACGCCGCTTTCCTGCCCGCCGAAGCGCGCACCGGAACCGACATCGCGGGCGCGCTGGAAAGCGTTCTCGCCGGTTTTCCTGCCGAAAGCCTGGCCGGTGTGCTCCTGCTGGCAGACGGCCGGCACAACGCCGCTTCGGGCGTCGATGCCGTCGCCCGCACCCTCGGATCGCAGCGCATACCGGTGTGCGTGGTGCCGATCGGCTCGGCCGTGCCGCCCCTCGACGCCGCCATTCTGAACCTGCGCTCGCCCGAGTCCGTCTACCTCGGCGACCGCGTGGCCATGCGCCTCGACCTGAAGTTCGACGGGCTGAGCGGTTCGTCCCTGAAGGTCCGTCTGCTGGCGGACGGCGCCGACGCGAGCGAGCAGACGGTCAAAGTTCCGGAGGACGCCCACCGCACCACCCTGCGCTTCACTCACACGCCCGAGGCGCGCGGCGTGGTCCGCTACGCGGTCGAGATGGAGGAGCCCGAGGGCGACAAAACGCCGGCCAACAACCGCTGGACCTTCGACGTGGCCGTCACCGACGACCGCACGAATGTCCTGATCGTCGAGGACCGTCCCCGCTGGGAGTTCCGATACTTGCGCAACCTGTTCTTCGGGCGCGACAAGTCAGTGCACCTGCAGTACGTGCTCCTGCGTCCGGACCTCCTGGCGGGCGCGCCACCGGCTCCCGTCGTGCATGCCTCGGCCGCCCGCAAGTTCGGCGACGCCGAAGCTACGGCTCTTCCGAAGAACCGCGAAGAATGGCTCAAGTTCGACGCCATCATCCTGGGCGACCTCCCGCCCGAGGCGCTGAACGAGGAAACCGTCAAGGACCTGCGCTACTGCGTGGACGAGCGTGGCGCCCTGCTCGTGGTCATCGCCGGCCCCAATTACATGCCGCACGCATTCGAAGACACCGCGTGGCAGGAACTGCTGCCCGTGCGTTACGCGCCGCGCAAGGAGCGGTTGTTCGAGTCCCCGGAACCGGAGTACCGCCTCCTGCTGAGCCCCTCCGGCCGCACCCACCCCATCATGCAGATGTCGGCCAGCGCCACGGAGAACGACCAAGTCTGGTCGGATATGCCGAAGCTGCACTGGCGTTGCCTGATCGAAGACGCCAAGGAGGGCGCGAACGTACTCGCGTACGCCGAGCCGCAAACCAAGGCGGACGATAGAGACCTGTTCGAGCGGCGTACGGTCTCGGCCGAGGAGGCTGCCCGTGATCTCGAGGCCCAGATCAAGCGGCGCAGCCGCAACGCGCTGATCGTCGAGCACCGCTTCGGCCAGGGGCGCGTGCTGATGATGAACTTCGACCGCACCTGGCGGCTGCGCTACGGCATCGGCGACACGTTCCACCACCGCTTCTGGGGGCAGGTGCTGCGCTGGGGCGGAGGGGAGAACCTGCGTTCGGGAACCGAGCAGGTGCGCCTGGGCACGGATCGCATCGGCTACGCGCCGGGGCAGCCGGTCCAGATCGTCTCGAAGCTCATCGACGAGCAATACCGTCCCATCCTCGGCGCGGAGGTGTTCGCGAAGGTGTTTCAGGGCGAGCGGCTCGTGCTGCGCCGCAAGCTGTCGTTCCGCGAAGGGTCCAACGGCATCTACGAAGCCCAGATCGACGGCTTGGCCGACCTTGGGCGGTACCGCGTCGAACTGGAATCGAGCGCCGCCGAAGAGATCCTCGCCCGCGAGGGCGAGGGCATGGTTCAGACCGAATTCAACGTGATCTCGACCACCGCCCACGCCGAGCTGGCCGAGTTGACCGTCGACCTCGGCACGCTCAACCGCATCGCGGAACTCAGCGGCGGGGCGCTGGAAGGCCCCGTGCGGGCCGGCGCGCTGCTCGAGCGCTTTGGCCAGGGCTCCCGGACCGTCGACGAGATTCGCGAGTGGACCTTGTGGGACCGCTGGCCCCTCTTGCTGGCCATAGTCGGATGTGTTACCATCGAGTGGTTGTTGAGAAGGCGCGCCAGCCTCGCTTGACCGCGACGCCCGCCGGCCTGCCTGTCCGGACAAACCACGCGCCGGATAACTGGAGTTATGACATGAGTTCAGAGAGTGCATCAGCCCGCACGGAACCGCTGCGCCTTCCGCAGCCCATAATCGACAAACTCGCCAAGGCCGTCGCTCGGATCCGCCGCATCCTTTGGATTCGCGGCGGCCTCGCCACCGGCGCCATCACCGTGGGCGCGATCCTCTGCGTCATGGCCATCGACGCCTCGATCGTGATCCCCTACACGCTGGTGCGCTGGGCGATCACGCTGACCGCCTTCGCCGTCGTGGCCGCCGCCGCGTACTGGTTCCTCGTCAAGCCGCTGTCTCAGCGCTTCAGCCACGCCCGCGTGGCGCGCCTGCTGGACACGCGCCACCCCGAGCTGCAGGAGCGCGTCAGCTCGGCCGTCGAGATCCTGGGCACCCACGCCGTGCATGGCGACGGCGGGTCGGTCCAACTGATCGGGGCGCTGGTCGCCGCGGCCGCCGTGGACGCCGCGGCCGTCATCCCCAGACGCGAGTTCACCCTGCGGACCGCCCGCCCCTACGCCACGGCCATGGCCGTCACCGGCGGCATCCTGGCGCTCTTGTTCCTGATCTGGCCGCGCCAGACCTCGCGGCTCTTCGCGCGCGCCGTCATGCCCTCGGCGCGCATCGCGAACATCTACGCCGACTCGCTGACGCTGGAGCCGGGAGACGCCATCGTGGCCCGCGGCGAGCCATTGACCATCCGCGCCTCCATCGCCGACCAGCGCGTCATCCGCGCGGAAATCCGGCGTACCGACGAAACGGGTGAGTCCACCGTGGAACGGATGACGCGCGACGCGCGCGACGAGTCCGGCTGCCGCTTCTCGATCACCTTCCCCGCCGTGGCTCAGAGCTTCCGCTACCGCCTACGCGCCGGCAACGCCATCAGCGCGACCTACAAGGTGGAAGCCGTCCCGCGGCCCGCCGTCGAGCAAGTTCGCGTGACCCGGCGCTTCCCGGGCTACACGGGCCTGGGAGCCCAGGAGCAGGACGTCACGGCCGAATCGCATATCACCGTGCTGGACGGGACGGAAGTCTCGCTGCTGGCGCGCTTCAACAAGCCCATCGAGGACGCCAAGCTGACGCTCGGAACGCAGATCGTCACCTCGGCGCAGCCCACGCACGGCGCGGACGCGCCGGGCTCGACCTGGAGCGTTCCGATGCCCAAAGTGGCCACGCCTGAGAGCCTGGCGTTCCGCCTCTCCGACCGCTACGGCTTCGAGAACCTGCCGCGCTCTTATCAAGTGCTGGTCGTTCCCGACCAGAAACCCGCCGTGCAACTCGTGGCGCCCGCCGAACGGGAGCTTCGCCTGCAACCCGCGGCCGCACTGCCGCTGAGCTTCGTGGCCAATGACGATTACGGCATCGGAACCGCCGAACTGATCGTCACGGTCGACAATGCCGACACGCGATCGGTGCCCGTCGAGACGCTCGTCGCACGCCAGGCCGAGGAACGGATGTGGGACGGACAGGCCACGCTCATGCTCGGCTCCCTGGCCCTCGGTGAGGGATCGACGCTGCGCGTCCAGGTTCGCGTGTCCGACTCCCTGCCGGCGGAAATGGGCGGCCCGCAGACCGCGACGAGCGAACCGATCGTCATTCGGCTCGATCAGGGCGCGGGCTCGCTGGTCGAGCAGCTCATCGGGGCGCGGGAGCAGGAAATCCGCCGCACCCTGACGGAAGCCGCGAAGGAACTCGAACAGGCCCGCGGCGAAGCGGCCGAGAAAGTCGAGAAGCCGCTGGCGGAGCAACGCGCCCCCGACCAGGACATCGCCAAGGCGCTTGATACGATACGTAGCAAGGCGTCCACGGTGGAGTCCGCCCTGCGCGACCTGGCCGATCGGGTGCAGGGGTCTGCGTTCGACCAACTGGCGGCGCCGATGCGCGAGGTGGCGGATCGGCACGTGGCGCCGGCCCGCGCCGCCGCGGAGAGCATACCGCTGACCGACGCGCCCGCCGAGCGCCACGAGCAGGCGCAGACCATGGTGGCGGAATTGAACCAAGCGCTGGACGGCGTCGGAAAGACCCTCGCCGCGCTGGACGAAACAAGCCGCCAACTGGATGGCCTGGTCAAGCTCAGCGACATGGCGGAAGACGAATACCGCCTGGCCGAAAAGGCCGAGGCCGAGAAGGGCGCCGCACTGCCGGAGCAGTGGAAGAGCGACCAGTCGAAGATCGCCGACGCGCTGGCCGAGATGGTGCGAGCGGATACGAACGCCCTTGCGAGTCTGACGCAGCGCGACATCGAGAAGGCCGGCAAGTTGTCCGGCGCCGCGTCCGACCTGGCCGAACGCCAGCAGGCGTTGCAGAACATACTCGCGCAAGCGCAGTCTGCCACCGACCGGCAGGATGCGGCCAAAGCCCTGATGGAGGACCTGTTCCAGATGCAGAAATCTCTCGCGGCCGAGACCGCTCAGTTGCGGGACGATGTGGAGGGCAAGTTCCCAACGGCGGCCCAAGCCCAGCAGCAGGCCGCCATGGATGCGCAACGCGCGGCGGAAGCCGCTCAGCAGCAGGCCATGCAGGCCCAACAGGCTGCCCAGCAGGCCGTGACGGCTCAGCAGGCTCAGCAAGCCGCGGCCGAGGCGCAACGCGCGGCGGAAGTCGCCCAGCAGCAGGCCATGAAGGCCCAGCAGGCCGCGCAAAAGGATTCCTCGCACGCCGGTCAGCACCACGCGGCGAAGGCGCAACAGGCCGCGCAGCAGGCGCAACAGACGGCACAAGCCGCCCAGCAGGCGGCGCAGAAAGCGTTGCAGGCCGCCGGGCATCAGGCTGCGGCCCAGGCGCAGCAGGCTGCCGCCCAGGCTCAGCAGAAGGCCGCCGAGGCGCAGCAGCAGGCATCGGCCAAGCAGCAGGGCGCCGAGGCGCAACAGGCCGAGGCCCAGAAGCAGGCCGCTCAGTCCTCTCCGCAGGCCGCCAAGGCTCAGCAGGCCGCGCAGCAAAGCCAGCAGCAGGCCCTGGCCGCGCAGCAACAGGCTGCCGAGGCGCAAAAGCAGGCGTCCGCCGCCCAGCAGCAGGCCCAGCAGGCCGCGCAAAAGGCTTCCTCCCACGCCGGTCAGCCCGACGCGGCGAAGGCGCAACAGACCGCGCAGCAGGCGCAACAGACGGCACAAGCCGCCCAGCAGGCG
>JAQBFL010000106.1:0-6341 GCA_032123415.1 bacterium
TGTGGCGATTTCAGGAAATACGAAGTCCTGATCTCGTTCACAAACGGCGATAGGGTCGAAGGGTCGTTTAGGGACAAGGCGAAGGTTAAGGAGTTCCTCCAGTTTATAGCAAAACAATGAGAATGGGCCAACAATCGCATCGACACGTACAGTGAAATGCCGCGCAAGAGCGTGGCCTTTCACTGCCGTTGAACTATGAAACTTGACGACGCACTCATTGTGGCGCTGATCGACGGCCCGGCCCTGGGTGAGGCCGTGGATGGGCTGGCCCGAAACGCGATTGCCGGCGGGGCGGACATGCTGGTGGTGCGGCCCGGGACCATTTCCGGGGAAGCCCTGGCGGCTCTGGCGGGCGTTTGCCGCGAGGAAGATGCGATCCTGGTGTTCGTGGACGACGTGGAACGCGCGGCAGGCGGGGCGGACGGGGTGCTGTTCATGGACGTGGCGGCGCCGATCGCCACCGCGCGGGCGGCGCTGGGGGCGCGGGCGCTATTGGGCATGGCGGCGTCGAACGCGCGCGACGCGCAACTGGCGCGCGAGGTGGACGCGGATTTTCTGGTCTATGACGTGGCGGCCGCCGGCGACGGCGCCGCTGTGTTGCGGGACGCCGGTTCCGTCCCGGTCTATGCCGCCGGGCTGCGCTCGGCGAACGATGCGCGGGCGGCGGTGGACGATGGATATTTCAGGCTTTGCGTGCCGCTGGGCGCCGACAGCGCCGCCGCACGCGAACACGTGGCGACATTTGCCAGGATGATCGGAAGGACGGTATGAGCGCTTCGCACAACGGGTCGGTGGATCTTGTGATTGTCGGTTCCATCGGACTGGACACGATCGAAACCAAGTTCGCGCGGCGCGAGAATCTGCTGGGCGGCTCGGTCAGCTACGCCTGCGCGGCCGCGGCGCTTTTCGCGCGCACGGGCATGGTGGGGGTCGTGGGCACGGACTTTCCCGCCGAGTACATCGAGCTGTACCGCCGTCTCGGCATCGATCTCGAGGGGCTCGAGACGCAGGAGGGGCTGACCTTCCGCTGGTCGGGGGTCTACGACGACAACATGATCGACCGCCGCACGCTGCTGACGGAGCTCAACGTGTTCGAGCGCTTCGTCCCCGCGCTGCCCGAGGGGTATCGGGATGCGCCGTACCTCTTGCTCGGCAATATCTCTCCCGAGCTTCAGTTGCACGTGCTGCGCTCCGCCCGCGCGCCGCGGTTTGTGGCGGCGGACACGATGGACCTGTGGATCAACATCGCGCGGGAGCCGCTCATGGAGGTGATCTCGCGCGTCGACATGCTGACGCTCAACGATAGCGAGGCGCGGTTGCTGACGGGGCAGCACAACCTGCGAGCCTGTGCGCGGCAGATCCTGGAGTGGGGGCCGCGGTTCGTGGTCGTCAAGAAGGGAGAACACGGCGCGCTGCTCGCCTCGCGCGACGGACTCTTCATCGTGCCCGCGTACCCCGTCGAAGAGGTGCGGGACCCTACCGGCGCCGGGGACTCGTTCGCCGGGGCGTTCATGGGGTGGATGGCGCGCGTCGGGCGCGTGGACGAGGCCGCGCTGCGCGAGGCGCTGCTGCACGGCAGCGTGGTGGCTTCGTTCGGCGTGGAGGCGTTCAGCCTGGACCGGCTGGCGAGCCTGACGGGCGCGGAGGTGGCCGCGCGCGTGGCGGAACTGAAGGCCATGACCTCGATCACGGCGTGAAGGAACCGAAGGACAGGCCCTTTTCATTGCTGGTGAAGCCGACCTCGGCGGACTGCAACCTGCGCTGCGGCTACTGCTTCTATCTCGACCGCGCCACGCTCTATCCCGACTCGCGCCGCCACCGCATGTCGCGCGAAGTCCTGGAGCGGACGATCGGCGGCTTCATGGCCACCGAGCAGCCGCGGTACAGCTTCGGGTGGCAGGGCGGCGAACCGACGCTCATGGGGCTGGACTTTTTCAAAGCGGTGGTCGAGCTGCAGCAGCGCCTGGGGCGGGCGGGGGTCATGGTGGCCAACGGGCTGCAGACCAACGGAACGCTGATCGACGACGAGTGGGCGGCGCACCTCGCCCGCCACAATTTCCTGGTGGGCGTCAGCATCGACGGACCGCCGGAGGCGCACGACCGCTACCGCGTGTTTGTCGACGGCCGGGGCGCCCACGCCGAGGTGCTGCGCGGCGTGGGGTGTCTGAAGAGGGCCGGCGCGGAGTTCAACGTTCTCACGCTGGTGAGCCAGGCGAATGTGCGGCGGCCGCGCGAGACCTACCGATACCTCCGCGACGAGCTCGGGGTGCTGTTTCACCAGTACATCGAGTGCGTGGAGTTCGATGCCGCGGGCGTCCTCCAGCCGTTCGCCGTGTCGGGCCCCGAGTGGGGAGATTTCCTGTGCGCCGTGTATGACGAGTGGCGCGCGTCGGGCGACGAGCGGCGCGTCTCCGTGCGGCTGTTCGACGGGATGGTGACGATGCTCGTGGACAAGATTCCGATCATGTGCACGATGGGGCGCGACTGCCGTCAGTACCTCGTGGTGGAACATAACGGCGACGTGTACCCCTGCGACTTCTACGTGGAGCCGGTGTGGAAACTGGGCAACCTGATGCATGACTCCTGGGCGGAGATGCAGGCGGCGCCGCTCTATGGGGAGTTTGGGCGGCGCAAGCGGCTATGGAACGAGCGCTGCGACGAGTGCCCGCACGTGGATCTCTGTGCCGGGTGCTGCCCCAAGAACCGTCACGGCAAGGGCGCCGACCCGCGCGCGCTCAGCGTGCTGTGCGAAGGGTGGCTGCGGTTCTTCGATCACGCCCGTCCGGGGCTCGAGGAGTTGGCGCGGCGGGTGGCGGTCGAGCGCGCGGAGGCGGAAGCGGCGCAGCGGCGCGAACTGGCCGCGGTCGCGGGCGAAGGCGCGGGGAGCGTGGGGCGCAACGCGCCGTGTCCCTGCGGAAGCGGCCTGAAGTTCAAGCGTTGCTGCGGCCGCGGGCGGTGACCAGGCGCTGGACCTTGGGAATGATGCTCTTGCGCCAGAGGCAGAGAGGATAGCGGGCCAGTAGCCAGAGGGCGACCGAACGCGCGCCATGGCGACCATCGAGGCGGGGCGGATTTGCGGCGGTGCGGACCAGGAGGTCAAGCCACGCGCGCGGAGGCCACAGGGGGCCCCATGACGAAGTCCGCCGGATCGCCTCGGCAGGCCAGAGGGCGCCGAGCAGGCGGTGTGTGGCGCGCAGGGACAGGTAGACGGGCACGCGCAACCCGAGGCGGTCCGTGCGATCCAGAAACGTCTTCCAGAAGGCCGGATCGCGGCCGAACCATAGCGCCATATCCCGGAAATCGAGCAGATCGCGCAAGCCGTTGCCGAAGTCGCCGCGGCGGAAGAGGCGAATGCTGCTGTGCAGCAACATGTCGGCCGGGCACAGGACGAGCGATCCGTCGGGGGCGTGCAGGGCCGATGCGAAGAGCATGGCCGGGTCGATGCGGACGCGGTCGATCCGCGGCAGGATGTTGTGGTGGACATCGAGCTTGGCGCCGGTTTCCGCATGGACGAACGGCGGAAGCTCGTGCATCCAGTCGTGGAAGCAGCGTTCCTGGGGGGGCGGCATGGCGGCGCGTTCCCAGCCGGCTGTGCGCAGCGCGGCTTCGATGCGCGGGATGTCCGCGGCGGGTACGAGCAGGTCGAGATCGTTGCTGAGGCGGCCGGGGGCGTTCGGCAGGCCGAGAGCGCGGTAGGCGGCGCCCTTGAGCAGCACGACGGGCAAGCCGAGGGGCGCGAGCACCCGCAGCACGAACGCGCTGTCCCAGTGGGCGCGCTGTGCTTCGTTGCGGGATCGTTGCATGGCGGCGTCGAGGTGCGCCTGAATGGGGGGCGGGACGCAATCGGCGAGCCCGTGGTCTTCGAGCCTGTGGGCGAGGCGTGCCAGCAGGCGCGTGGCGCGGGCGTGTGCGACGAGGCGGCTCCAGGCCGTCTCGTCGAGGCGGCGGGCGCGGTGGGGGGTCGCCGAGGACCGCGGCGAGCATCTCCGGGCCGGGGGGCGGCGGAGCAGGCAGGGCGAGGATGCTGTCGAGCAGGCCGGGCAGTTCGGAGACGGTCGCGACCCTGTGGTCCGCCGCCGTGGCGGCTTGCGGCGGGCAGACCCGCACCGTGCGGCAGCCCGCGGCCCGGCCGGCCTCCACGTCGCGCTCGCCGTCTCCGATCATCCAGCTCGCGGCCAGATCGATGTCGTGCTCGCGGGCCGCGCGCAGCAGCATGCCGGGCTGGGGTTTGCGGCAAGTGCACTGGCCGTTGTCGTGCGGGCAGTAGTAAACGTCCAGCAGGCGGACGCCGTGCCGCTCGCGAAGCAGGGCGGCCATCAGGGTGTGAATGCGCTCCACGTCTTCGGCCGCCATGCGCCCCAGCGCAATCCCGCGCTGGTTGGTGATCACGACCAGCGAGAATCCCCGCCCGGCCGCGAGCTTCAGCGCGGGCACGATGGCCGGGTCGAGGGCAAAATCCTCCCACCGGTCCACATACCCCGATCCGGGGGATAGGTTGACGATGCCGTCACGGTCGAGAAATACGCAGCGTTGGCTCACAACTTTCTGCACTCAATGTTTGACACTAACCTGCTGGCGTCCGGCGACGGTGAACGAACCCTCCGCCCACACCTGTCGCCGAACGAATCCCGTTTCGTATGCCACGGCCCGCAGCCGGTTTGTGCTGCCCGGTTGCAGCTCATCCGTATCCAACCAGACCACCCGATCGCCGCCCGCCGGTCTGCCGTTGAGCCAGAAAGCGAACTGAAGAAAGCGCTCCGCGTCAGTTCCATCCAGCAGCAGCTCGACTCGAAGCATGCCCGCCGCGGGCGAGTCTGTCAATCCCCGCAACCGGGCGCGGCAGTCGGGTCGGGCATACGGCGCGGCGAGCGGGTCTCCGACGATGAGCAGTTGCAGCGGCGAGCGCACGGCCTGGTAGAAGCTCTCGATCGCGGTGCAGCCTGCCGCGTAGTGTACGTGGAGGCGGGCGTTGGGGAACTTGGTCCAGATCGAGCGGGGCTCGGTGACCGTGCCGCAGGAGGCGGCGGCGCCACGCGCGATCCATTCGGTAAGTTTGGTCTGGCCCCCGTCCTCGAACACGGCGGCAAAACTTGTGAGGTGCTCGGCGAGAGCGCCGGGCGCAAGGCGCAGGGACGGGGTGGGGGGCAATACGGCGGTTCCGAGCGTCAGGCCGACGGCAGTGACTTCGCCGGTTGGGATGGACGGCAGAATCTCGGCGGCGATGCCGCGCGCGCGCAGTTCCTCGACGGCGGGGAGAAACTGCCACTCGCGGCAGCGCGAGCGAACGTCGTCGGACGTAATGAAGAAGACGACGCCCTGGGGCGCGGCCTCCCTGGCGCGTGCGCCGTGTGCGAGGCAGGCGAGCACCTGCTCGATGCTGTTGCCGCGCGGGCCGGTGTAGCCGAGCATCATGGCGGGCAATGGCATCTCGCCCGCCAACCAGGCGCGCGAGACGTCGAGGCTCTGGGAGAAGTGGGCGGTTCCGCGGCGGCCATGAGGACCCGCGAAGAGGGGGGACGCGTAGCGGCCATCTTCGATCTCCCGCGCGGGCGGGAAACGCCCGCGCACGAACGTGGCGCCGGTGAGGGAGGTGGCGGGGGTGGTCGTCACGCGCGTCGGGAAGTCCACGGAGTAGACCCAGGCCAGGACGTGGCCGTCGATTCCGCGCTCGCGCGCCGCGGCGGAGGCGGGGGAGAAGATGTGGCGCTCAAAGTCTGAAGGAGAGACATCCATGGGGTGTGCGGGCCAGCTCTCGGGGAGATCGAGCGCCACGCGGTTCACGTCGGGCACGCCGCGCAAGCGGGCGAAATCGTCGGCCACGCGCATGGAGTCCGGCGAGCGGGCGTTGGAGAGCAGGAGCAGTTCGTGCGGGCCGAGAGCGTGGGCGGTTGGTGCACAACAGAGGATGAGGAGCGGCGCGAGACAAAGCCAACGGATGACGCGGCTCAGCGCAGCTTCGCCCTCCAGGCGCTGGGTCGGATTCGACCGGTCTGTCGCACGACGGCTCAGCACCGTTTCGCCCTCCAGGTGTGGGACTACCTCATTTCGGGGGTGTCTGGCGTCCAGGATCGCGGCGTCCAAACGCGCGAGTCGCCGCTGCCGCCGCCGCCGGCTGGTGCGTCGAACGTAAAGGGCAGCGCGTCGATCATGCGGTCCCCCGTCGGGTCGGTCAGTGCGGGCGGCAGCAGGTAGTCGTCGGCATCGCCGCGACGGCCGGCCATGGGAGAGAAATCGCGGTTGCCGGCAGTCCATGCGCGGTTGGGCAGCGACGCGGCGGGGGCGGCGGGTGGCGCCACCCTCGCGGCCGCTCCGTCGGCCAGCCAGCCCCAACCGCTGGGTGT
>JAQBFL010000107.1:0-3604 GCA_032123415.1 bacterium
TCGCCCTCCACCAGGGTCTCGCTCAGGTAGGCGGCAGCTTCCGCCTGGGACGCGGCATAGAAGACGCGCGGCATCCGGCGGCGCCCCACGGCGACCGCGCGGAACGCGGCATAGAGGTCCGCCAGCATGCCTCCCTCCATGGGCGGCTCGGATGCGGCGTAGACCGGCAGCAGGATTACTTCGTCCAGGCCCGCGAACGCCGCCGGGAACTCGGCGCCCAGCGCCCGGGTTCGCGTGTGGCGGTGCGCCTGGAACACCGCGCGACGGCGCGCGGCCGGCTGGCGCAACGCCGTGCGCACCAGGGCGCGGATCTCGGTCGGATGATGCGCGTAGTCGGAAACAACCCGGATGGAGCCGCGTTGCGCGACCGTCTCAAATCGCCGGCGGGCCGCGCGCAGACCGGCCAGGGCGCCCAGGGACTCCTCGGGCGATACGCCGCAGGCCGCGGCCGCGGCGACTGCCGCCAGCGTATTGAGCACGTTGTGCCGCCCCGGCAGCGGCAGGTGCGCGCCACGCCAGGCGCGCCCGCCGTGCAGGACGTCGAACACCGACCCCTCAGGCCCTTCCTCGCGCAGGCGCGCCCGCCAGTCCGCGCCGCGGGCGAACCCGAAGGTCGTCAGGCGCGGACAACCCGCCAGCGTCTCCAGCGCACCCGGGTCGTCGGCGCCCGCCAACACCAGGCAGCGCGCGCGGCGCGCAAAGGCGCGGAAGACGTCGCGGAACGCTTCGACGTTGGCGAAGTTCTCCATGTGGTCGAACTCCACGTTCGTGACCACCGCCACGTCGGGTTCGTAGAGCGCGAGAGTTCCGTCGCTTTCGTCGGCTTCGACGACGATATGCGGGCCGCCGCCCGTGCCGGCCACGCCCCCGAGGACGTCAAGCTCGCCGCCGATGCACCAGGACGGATCACGGCCGCAGGCTTTCAGGATTTGCGCGATGAAGCCCGAGGTCGTGGTCTTGCCGTGCGTACCGGCCACCGCCACAGCGAACCGGTCGCGGACGATCCGCGGCAGCACCTCGCCGCGGGCAAAGACGGGCAGCCCCAGCTCCGCGGCCCGCAACGCCTCGGGGTGGCGGACCGGGACGGCCGCCGAGCGGATCAGCCAGCCCGTGTCCTGCGTGACGTGGGCCGGGTCGTGTCCCTGCGCCACGGACACGCCGCAAACCGCCAGCCACTCGGTCAGGCGGCCTGACGAAGCGTCGCAGCCGCTGACGGACACGCCGCGGTCGAGCAGCAGGCGCGCCAACCCCGCCATGCCGACGCCACCCACGCCCATCAGGTGCGCGGGCGCGCCCGCCGCCAAACAGGCGTCGATGCGTGCCGCGCGCTCGCTCTGAACTGCCGAATCGTCCCTTGCCATGCCTGAACCTGCGCCTCGCTCGCCACGGCGTATCCCCATAGAAAGCGGGATGAGCAACGCCGTCACGTTCGCGCAGCAGCATGGCACAGAGAACCGCGCCGATCAAGCCGGGTGAGATCTCTCCGACTTCATCCGCGCGAAAGATACGGGGTTGGTTTCCTGACAAACAAACCTCTTGTCGGCCATGTTGCCTCCTTTGCCACCGCTTGCCAGGCCACAGTCCTGACTGGGTTCCGGTTCACTTCCGTAACCTGTAGAACCGCTGGCCCGTCGGCTCCTCGTCGAAAACCGTCCGCTGGTAGTCCTGCACCGCAGGCGCGTTGGTCAGCGCGGTCCAGTTGGTTTCGCTCAATGACTCGACGAACTCAAGCTGCCAACCGATGGCCGATACCGGCCACGCAATCCGCGGTTGGTCGTTGGTGACGGCGATCTCCAACTCGGGGCGCGGTGGAATCAGGAACTGAATGCCGCGAACGGATAGCGTCCCGGTCGGCATGGTGCTGTCGGTCAGGCTGAAGAACAACTGGACGTCTTGTCCGGCGTACTCCGGGATTTCGATCATACTGCTCGTTTGCCATTCGCCGTTCGGGATGTACTGTGCTTCCATCGTGAACAACGGCACGTTGGATACGCCCATCGTGAGAAACTCCGATGGCGCGGAACCGTCCAGCCGGAACTGGAATGTCAGCCCGACGGCGTCGCTCGGCACTGTCGTCGGTATCCACGTATAGACGGAATTCATCGGCACAATGTCATCAGGGCGCTTCCGGGTTTAGCGTGGGATTCTCTATTGATGAATGGCGCTGGGTGAGCCGGATCGAGTAGGCGGATCGGTTAAGCGTATCCGAGTAAGTGCCGCGGTTAAGGGTGCGTTTAAGTGTCCGAGGAAGTGTAGGGAGCGCGCGAAGCACACGCTTAATCGTGCACGTCGTCGCACTCTTAACCGACACTCTTAACCGGATACGCTTAATCGACCCGCTTCACCGGCCTTCGGCGTGTGTGCGTGCGCGTGGGCCAATGAAAAATCCCACGGGAAACCCGGAAGCCCCAGAAAGCTTCCGACCGGTTGCGCAACGGATTTGACTCTTCTGCTGTGAACGCCTTGTCCTGTTCGGCAAGCAGCTTGCCGTCAGGAGAGCGCATGCCAACATCATCCCAGCATTCAAATGTTACAGTGCTGCCAGCCTCTGCTTTCAGCAACAGCCACAGGAAGACCCGATCAAGCTGCCGAAAGAAGCCGTAAGCGGGTGCAGCCGCAGACTTGTCACTGATTGGAATGCTGTTCGTCTTCACATGTTCTTTCGGTGTGAGTCGTTTCTAGAACGCAACCAGCCTTTCACCGAATTCCGCGCGGAGGTTCCATTTCTTGGTGGTGTTGAGGGCTTGTTCAAGGCAGATGAAGATGCCTTCCATGCCCTTGAGTCTGGCGACCGTTTGCTCTTTCAGGTCGTAATCCAAGCAGACCGTCGCTTCCCTGTGTGAATCGCGCGCGCGGAAGACGGCGTTCTCGGTGAAGTCGATGATCGGCTCGGTCTGGACGTCCAGCATGAAGCCGTTCTTCAGCAGGACTTCGTGGAGGATGTCCCGCTGGTCAAAGGTCATCAGGAATGCGGCTTCCTTTTCGCGGATGTACGCTTCGAGTGCGGCCAGGTTCTCTTCATCCGTTTTCTCGGGGTCGGGCTGGAACTCGGCCCGCGGGAAGCGGGATTTCGCGAGTTTGTAGACCTTGAAGCCAGTGCGGTAGGCGGGGCCTTGCTGAGGTGAGATCCCTGGCAACTGCTCCTTGCACTCGCGTTCCGCCGCCCCGGCCGCTTCCTCGAGCTGTGCGACAACACGTTTGTTCCGCTCGATAGTAATGTCCGATATCCGACGATAGCCCGCCTTGTATGCGGGCGTCCCTTCGTCGATGAGCTCTGGAATCTGGACAAGAATAAACGTGCGCGGCCCACCATTCCGCGCATTGATGTCCATGACAGCCTGCCCCGTTGGCCCCGAACCGGCGAAGAAGTCAAGCACCAGGTCGCCAGGTCTTGTGACATACTCAACGAGCCGCGCGAGGATCTCGTGATCTTTCGGATTGTCGAATATCTTTCCGTCTAGCAACTTGCGGAGGTACTTGATGGTCACTTGGGATTGCTTGTAGAGCACGCTGGGCATGACTTGAATGCCGACAGTCTCTTCGTCGCCATCGCTCTCCTCAGCCTCATCATCCTCAAGCAATTCCTCTGGAACCACAATGAGAT
>JAQBFL010000108.1:0-3306 GCA_032123415.1 bacterium
GGGACGCTGCGATAGGGGACATAGAGGCAACCATCGGGCGAAGCCGGCGAAGATGATCAATGTTAGTCGAGCCAAGAACACCTGTGATCAGGGACATGCACCAAGTGCATCAGAATGGCGCGGAGCCGACGTGGCGAGCGATGGCCACATCACAGCGTGCCGTATGGGGCGCCTGGGGGCGTCGCTACGCAACGATCGTGACCACGCGCATACCGTGGCATGTCCTGAGATTGCGTCGCACAGCGGAAACGCCAGCGGGTCCTGTCGGGGTGTTTCATCGAGGGTCAAGTTGCGCTATGTTAGGCTAGACTAACATTCTTTAAAGGGCCACCACACAAGGACATATGGACGGGGGGAATCTGAAGTGGCGATGACGCGGCAACTGTGGTCGATATCGGGCCTGGCCGTGGAGCTTGATAAAGACCGGCGATTCATCGGCCATGCAGTCAAAGACCTGGTGCCGGTGGTCCAGGGCAAGCGAAGCCTGTACTATCTGTCGGACGTTGTGGCTGCAATGATGGGGCGCGACGATCTGGACCTGACGGCGGAGAAGGCGCGGCTGGCGAAAGCGCAGGCAGACAAGACGGAGATCGAGGTAGCGCAGAAGCGATACCTGCTGATAGATGCTGATGATGTCCGCGACGTGTGGGGGATACAGATCGCCAACGTGCGGGCCAAGCTGCTTGGGATCGGCCATACCGTGGCCCCGCAGGTGGCGATTGAGAAGGGCGTTCCGGCCTGTCGAGACATCATCGACGGGCGCGTTTACGAAGCTCTGGGGGAACTAAGAGACTTCGACCCTGCCGAGTTCGGAGACAATAAGCGCGGCGACGGTCCTACGGGAAGTTAACGCCCTTTGGGGTCCGCCACCTAAGCTAACGATCAGTGAGTGGGCCGACAGGTTCCGTATTCTCGTGTCCGAGAGTAGCGCGGAGCCTGGGCGGTGGCGCACTGATCGCGCCGCATACCAGCGTGAGCCGATGGACTGTATCACCGATCCGGCGGTGAAGTCTGTCGTTTTGATGTGGGCGGCCCAGACCGGCAAGTCCGAGATCCTTCTAAACACGTTCGGCTTCTTTTCCGACCTAGATCCCGCGCCCATTCTGGCTCTCCAGCCGACACTGCAAATGGCCGAGGCGTTCAGCAAGGATCGCCTGCAACCGGCCATCGACGCATGCGCCACGCTTGGCGGCAAGATTGAACCATCTAAGCAGAAGTCGGGTGGCAATACCCTACTCCACAAGAAATTTCCGGGCGGGCATATCACGTTGGCCGGTGCGAACTCCCCCGCGTCACTAGCCTCGCGGCCCGTCCGGATAGTTATGCCCGACGAGGTGGACCGATTCCCCTCGTCGGCTGGCGACGAAGGCGACCCGGTTGACTTGGCGTGGAAGCGCGCCAGCACGTTCTATAACCGCAAGCTGATTATGACCTCGACGCCGACCGTGACCGACGTGTCGCGGATCGAGCGGGCCTTCAAAGAGGGCGATCAGCGGTACTACAACGTGCCGTGTCCGCACTGTGGCGAGATGCAGATATTGCGGTTCGCCAACCTGAAGTGGGCGGACGGAGACCCAGCGACGGCTCACTTCGTTTGCGTCAAATGCGACAAGGACATCGGGGAGGAACACAAGCCCGCGATGGTCGCTGCGGGGAAGTGGATAGCCACGGAGCCGTTCAACGGCACGGCGTCATTCCACATCTGGGAAGCCTATTCCCCGTGGTGCGAGTGGTCGGGGATCGTGGCCGGGTTCCTGCGGGCCAAGAAGAATCCGGACACGCTCAAGGTTTGGACGAATACCACGCTCGGCGAAACGTGGGAGGACCGCAACACGTCGGTCGAGATCGGTAGCGCGGCTGAGCGGGTGGAGCCGTACGAGGCTGACGCGCCGGGCGGCGTGCTGGTTATTACGGCGGGTGTCGATGTCCAGGGCGACCGGCTTGAGGCATCCGTGTTTGGGTGGGGCCTGAATGAAGAGTGTTGGGCCATCGACCATGTGATCATATCGGGGAACACGACCGAGCGCGCGGTGTGGGATTCGCTGGACGAGCTTCTTTTCGGCCGCCTGTACGAGAATCCGAGCGGCGAATTTATCGGCATATCCTGCACATGCATCGACTCTGGATACCGCACAGATGAGGTCTACAAGTACGTCGAATCACGCCAATTGCGGCGGGTGTATGCGACCAAGGGCATGGCCGGCCCTGGCTACCCGGTGATCAGCTATCCGCAGAAGCGGCGGGCTGCGCAGTCCAAGGTGCCGGTCAGGCTGCACGTCCTGGGGGCAGACGCGGGCAAGGCGATCATCTATAGCAGGCTGATGCTTCAGAATGACGACCCCGGCTGCATGCACTTCCCGCGCCGCGACCCATTCGATGATTCCTATTTCAATCAACTCACAGCCGAGAAGTGCATCATCGAATACCGGGCCGGGCATCCGAAGCGCGTGTGGAAAAAGAAACAACAGGGTGCCCGCAACGAGGCACTTGACTGTGCAGTGTTGGCACTTGCCGCGATGCTTAAGCTTCGGGTCAACTGGCGTGCGCTTGTGAAGCGCGCCGCCGCTCGCGTGGCGGGGGCCGACGATGAGGCGGCAGGCGAGTCGCCCGCACAGAACCGGCGCCCGCGCCGCAAGACGAATTGGGCGCAGGGGTGGAGGAAGTAAATGGCTTATACCATAAGCGACACAGAGCCTACCGAGATCCGTGGCGGGGATGTTGTCCAGTGGACAAAATCGCTACCTGATTATCTGCCGTCTGCCTGGACGCTGGTTTACACGTTCACGATACAGGCGACTACGACGGCGCGGGTCCAGGTGACGGCGACTGACAACGGAGACGATACGCATCTTGCTACGATGTCGATAGTTAACACGCAGGCGCTTGACCCGGCGGCGACCGGCAGCCCGTTTAATACGGTGCGCTGGATCGCCCGCGTCAACGACGGGACGAACTACCACACAGTCGGCTCTGGTACAATGCGCGTCCTGCCGGACCTGGCCGCAGCGACGTCCGGGTTCGATGACCGTAGCCACGTCAAGAAGGTGCTGGATCTGATTCAGGCCGTTATCGAGGGCAGCGCGACTCGGGCTTACTTGGCGGACACTACCGGCGATAGGTCGATACAGTACAAGACGGACGAAGAATTAATCGTAATGCACAAGCGGTACTTGATGCTCTATGAAAAGGAACTGCAAGCGGAGCGGATAGCGGCCGGTCTCGGTGGCAATAAATCGGTACGGGTGAGGTTCTGATGGGACTCATAGACTACATCAAGGGTCGCCTGCCGACGGTCAAATACGGGAG
>JAQBFL010000109.1:0-2707 GCA_032123415.1 bacterium
TACAGGACTCGGACCTGATCATCCTGGCAGCCCGCCCGTCCGTCGGCAAGACCGCCCTGGCTCTGAACATCGCGTTTAACGCGTCTAGCGTCGCCGCTGCGGGCGTCGCGTTCTTTAGCCTGGAGATGACATGCACCCAACTCGTCATGCGCCTGCTGGCGTCTGAGGGCCGTTACAACGGACACGCCCTACGACGCGGCAATCTCACACCTGAAGAATGGGCGAAGTTGCCTGGCGTTTGCGGACGTGTGTCGGCGGCAAAGCTATTCGTGGACGATTCAAGCAACCTGACGGTCCTAGAGATGAAGGCCAAGGCCCGGCGCCTCAAGCAGCAGCAGGGTATCGGACTGATCATCATCGACTACATGCAACTGATGACAGGCCCGCGCGCGGAGAACCGGCAGCAGGAGATCACGGCGATCAGCCGGGGGCTCAAGGGCATGGCAAAGGATCTCGCGGTCCCGGTGCTGGCCCTGAGCCAGTTGTCGCGGGCGGGCGAGGTCCGCGCTGACAAGACGCCGCAGTTGTCAGACCTGCGCGAATCCGGGGCCATCGAGCAGGACGCTGACGTTGTGATGTTCCTTCACCGTCCGGGCGCTCCGGACTCGCCGGTTATCGACCTGATCGTCGGGAAGCAGCGCAACGGTCCTATCGGCAAGATGCAGTTGCATTTCTCGCCGAAGTCCACTCGGTTCGACAACTACACGGGGGAGGTCGGGAGATGATAATTTGCATCGACCCAGGCCCTATTGTTTCTGGTGCTGTCGTGATGGACGGGATGAACATTCGGGCCGCATTCCCCGAGATCGACAACATCGACCTAAAATCCACATTGCGCGGGGATCATGGGATTAAGGTTCTCGTCTACGAGATGATAGCTTGCTACGGTATGCCGGTTGGGCGCGAAGTCTTTGAGACGTGCGTATGGATAGGCAGGTTCTGCGAGGCGTTCTGCGGGGACACTGAGCCGGTCTACCGCCGCGACGCGAAGATCCACCTTTGCGATAGTCCGCGCGCCAAGGACGCCAACGTTCGGCAGGCCATCATCGACAAGTACGAACCAGCCGGCGGCGGCAAGACGCCTCAGGTCGGGACGAAGGCTGCCCCCGGCCCACTTTACGGGGTAAGCAAACACGCGTGGGCGGCGCTTGCCGTCGGGTTAACATTCATCGAAACGAGGGAGGAATCATGAGCAAGCTACACATCGAAAACTGCGACGTTGACCAGGACGAGGCGATCCGCAAGCTCAAGGAGCGCGGCTTCACCATCACGCCGCCGGATGAGAAGATCGTGGTGGAGTGCGGGGGCTGGTGCGTGAGCGCGAGCAGCGGCGGGTTGGGGCCCTATGTGTCTAGAGGCGGCCGCGACTACGGCCATATTGGCTGCGACGCATCTGTGCTGCGAAACGGGCACTATACATTTGGCTTAACGCACCTGCGCGACCTAAACTCAGCTATGACCGAATGGCTCGACCGCTACGACATGCGCGAGAATGGAGGGGATGTGTGCGCTCTTCCAACTGATCACGGCCAAGGAAGCGATCGTGTTAATGTTTTCGGTACCACTCTATTCCGCCTGCCGGCGTGGACCTACAACATGGATGAAATTGACGGTATATGTCGAACATTGCGCCAAATCAGAATCAAGCACAAGGACGGCGGCGGTGAATAATACGTCAGTGTCGATGGACATCTTCCTGTCACAAACCAAGGGTATCCCCATCCTGACGAGGGCGCAGGCCATCGAGCTTGGCAAGCGCAAGGACGCGGGAGACATCGATGCGCGCAACGCCCTCGTCGAGCACAACACGCGGCTCGTCTTGGTCGTCATGAAAGAGCGGGGGATGGTCCCGTACAACCCTGAGCGGTTCGACGCGATGTACTCCTTGGGCCTTGAGGGGTTGATCGAGGCGGCCGACCGTTGGGATTGGAAGCGCGGCGTCAAGTTCAACTCGTATGCTAACTGCCGCATCTGGCGGATGCTGCTCAAGGGCCTGAACGAGTTCCGCTCCCCGCTGTCCCTGCCGTGGTCGCAGCTCAAGGCGAGCCGGTTGAAGTCTGCGCCGATATCACAGGAGACCGTGGCCGACGTGAGGGGTGCGATGAACACGTCGCACTTCCTGCCGCTCGATTACGAGTGTGATGAGAGCGAAGAGACAATCGGCAGCTTCGTTGCAGACCCTCGCAGCGGAAGAGAGTTCCGCGAGGTTGACAATGCAGACGAGGCAGAGTGGCTTGACATCGTGATGATGGATCGGCTTACCCCGCGCGAGATCAGGGCGATCAGGATGTATTACTGGGAGGACGCGACGCTTGACGACGTGGGAGATGATTTGGCGTGCAGCAGGGAGGGTGCTCGGCAGATTATAGACACGGCGCTAAGTTCCCTCAGAAAGAAGTTGACGGGAAAGAGTGAGACGGCAGACCACACCCTCGACCCGGAAGACGAGCCACAAATCGGCGACTGGGTTCGCGGGCGCAATAAGTCGCGCAACGGCGTTCGCACTGAGGGCGAAGTGTTCAATTTTAACATAAGTTGCGGCCGCCCCATCCTGATGGTGCGCCGTGCCGACGGCGGGATTTCGAAGATGCGGCCGTACAATGTCGATATAATCGACAAGCCATACGAGGTGTCTCCGTGACTCTCCGCCGCCAGTGCATCGCCCTACTCGTGCCCGTGTTCGTCATGGGCGTGGTGTTCATCATAA
>JAQBFL010000110.1:0-4145 GCA_032123415.1 bacterium
GGCGGGGCCCCCTTCCTTTTGCCAACGATCCGCCGTCTGTCCCCACGGGGCAAACCCCAGCCACCACGAGAAGGGGGCGCGGTCGGTCTTCTCGCACAACAGAGTTCTGACGACCCGTTCCGACTGTTTCATGGGATGATCAGACCTTGGGTCCCTTACTTGCCCTGCCACATGCGGACGTAGTCGCGGGCGACTTTCAGATCTTCAACGGCCTCGGCGGCATCGCACGGAGGCGCCATTTCGCCGCGGCAGACCTTGACGAAGTTGACCGCCTGCTGACGCATGGCGTGAACCCACGGCAAGGATGGAATGGTCCGCGTGGGCGTCGCGTTGCCCGGATCCGCGAAAACCTCCACCCGCCCGGCACGGTTGATCGTTGTCGGAGCGGGAAGCGCGATGTTCACGCAGCCCTTCTCAAACGCCACCAGAATGCTCTCCTCCCAATCCACCGTGGTGCGGTAGGGCGTCATTTCGATCGTGCCCGTGACGCCGGAGTCACTCTCCACGGCCAGAAGCACGCCGGACTTGTCCGCGAAGGTCACCTTGTAGGGCTCGCCAAGCATGTACCGCATGAAATTGACCTGGTGGATGTAGTAGTTGACGAACACGACGTACGCCTTGGCCAACCCCTCCCACTGCCATGCTGCCGAGCCATCCTTGGCGCCGGGCAAATCGGTCAGCGCTGCGCATTCGCGGAGGATATCCTGCGTCGGCTGGTCGCCCGCGTTCAGAATGCCGATCAGACCGTTGGCGGTCCAGTCGCCGGCGGGCATCAGGATCCGCACGTACCTGAGTTTGCCCATTTCGCCGCTCTGTTTCCACCCGTGGATGACCTTCAGCGCGTAGTCGGTGGCGGGATCCGACCGCTTGTGATAACCGACCATGTGAACGGCGCCGGTCTTGGCCGCCAACCCGGCAAGCTGCTCGCCGGCCTTAACGCTCACCGCCAACGGCTTTTCCGTGAAGACGTGCTTGACCTTGCCGTAAATCTCCGGCAGCAGGGTGGCGTGGACGTCAAACTGCTGACTGGCCACAACGCCGTCGAGTTTCTCGGCCGCCAGCATCTCCATGTGGTTGCGGTAGACCTTCGGTATCCCCATGCGCGTGCCGACCAATCTCCCGGTTTGCTCCCGGACCTCCGCAAGCGCCACGACTTCGCAGCCCTCGATCGTCAGATAATTGCGCAGGTGCGCCCGCTGTCCCATACCGCCCACGCCCACGAATCCGATTCGAACCGTCTGTTCGCTCATTCTGCCTTGCTCCTTGCCGTTGTTGCGATGCCTGTCGAGACTTCTCGAAACCTGTCGAGGGATGCGGCCCTCATCTACGCGTTGGCCAGTTTCCCAAACCGGTTGGCGATGGCCAGCGCCGGATCCAGCGGGACCTCTTTCCGCTTCACGTTCTTCGGCACGCGGATCGCCGGCGCCGGGCGCAATGTCCTGCCCGAGAATTGCGGCAGATACTTCGCCTCCGCCTCCAGCATCTCCCCGACCATCCTGCGGATTTCGTCCAGCGTCAGCACGGCGGCCGTCAGCGGGTCGAGCGCCACGGCCTGCATCGCCAGTTCGGGATCGCCCGTGAAACTGGCCTCGACCGTCAGCCCCTGCACCAGCACGTTGGTCATGTTCAGCGCCGCGCACTGCGGCGGCAGGTTGCCGATCGCCGTCGGATGCAGCCCCATGCGGTCCACGTAAACCGGAACTTCCACGCAGCAGCCGTTCGGCAGGTTCGCGATGTAGCCGTCATTGCGAATATTTCCGTTCAACCGAAAGACGTTGCCCGTTTCTTTCGCCTCGATGATGTGCGAACAGTACTCCGCGCTGCGGGGACCGAGCTTCGTCGACTCGATGGAAAGGGGGTCGATCTTCGCGAACTTCTTGGCCAGCATGGCGCAGTACTTATAGTAAGCGCCGGTCTCGCCGCCGAAGGCGGGCTCGTCGCAGTAAAGATCGAGCGCCTTCCTGTTCTTGCGGAAGTAAGGCAGGTATTCGGAGAGATGCCCGGTGCTTTCGGTCATGAAGAAACCGAAATGGCGCATGACTTCGCCGCGCACTTTCTCGTTGACGTAGTAGCCCGGCTTCTCGAAGTTCGCCTTCAGCGTCGGATAGAGATCCTTGCCCCGGTGCTCCAGCTTGAGAAACCACGCCATGTGGTTGATGCCCGCGGCCACGAAGTCGATTTCCTCTTTCCGCACGTCCACGTAGCTGGCGATCAAATCCATCGTGGTCTGGACGCCGTGACAGAGGCCGACGTACCGCAGGCCCGGCACGCGGCCCAATGCCCAGCAGCACATGGCCATGGGGTTGGCGTAGTTGAACAGGATGGCATTCGGACAAAGCTCCTGCATGTCGCGGGCGATGTCCAGCAGCGCCGGAATGTGACGCAGCGCGCGAAAGACGCCGCCCGGTCCCATGGTGTCGGCAATGCAGTTGTCCACACCGTACTTCATGGGAATCTCGTAGTCCTGCTTGAACTCCTCCACGCCCCCGGCCTGAATCATGACGACGACATAGTCCGCACCCTTGAGCGCCGCGCGGCGGTCGGTCGTGGCCTTGACCGTGGCGTCAATCCCGTTGTCCTTGATCATGCGCTTGACGAAGTCATGCATCTTGTCGAGACGCCGATGACTCAGCGCCATGAGCCGGTACTCGCTCCCCTTCAGCGCCGGCGTGGCGAGAAAATCGGACATAAGCGTCTTGCAGAACACAACGCTCCCCGCACCGATCATTGCGATCTTAGCCATTGTTTCCTCCCTTTCGCTTCAATTGCTCTTATGGTCACGCCCTGTCAACAGGTCTGCTTTCCTGCAACACAACCACAGCAACATAATCAGCGCATTTCATCAATGGATAGACTTGCTATTCTTTGTCGTTAATTGCTATCTGTACCGGCACACATGTTCGCGGCACAACATATTCCACAGGCACGCCTGCTCAACGTGGGCCAGCTTCTTCCCGACCCCGGATGGCACTGTCCTGCCGGGCATCATCCGCACCATGAACTCATCGTTCCGGTGAGCGGCGCCATCACCGTCCAATGCGGCGGCTCAAGAGTGCAGGCGGGAGTCGGGGCTGCATTGATTTATCCAGCCGGCGCGGATCACGAGGAATGGTCGAACCCGGATTCTCCGCTTCACAGCATTTACCTGGCCTTCACCTGTCCGGGCATGGACGGAATGCATGTCACAATCTTTCCGGACGCCCGCCAGGTCGTTCGCGAATTCGTCACAAGGGTATACGCCGACCGCGACTCCTCCAGCCCCGCCGCGAGGATGCAGCGCAACGCCTTTCTGCAGGTCATTCTTGCGGAACTCTTGCGCAACCTGGGCAGCGAGGACCAGCCGATGGTGGCCGGCATCCGCCGGCATATCCGCGGCCACATGGGCGACACACTGACGCTGGACGATCTGGCGAGGGTCAGCGGTCTGAGCAAGTTCCATTTCCTGCGCCGGTACCGCGCGGCCACGGGACGGACTCCCATGCAGGATGTCCGCGCCATGCGGGGGCAATTCGCCCGCGAGTTGGTCATCAGCACGCGACTGCCGCTCAAGGAAATCGCCGCGCGCGCCGGCCTGGGCGACGAGTACGCGATGTCGAGAACCTTTCGGCGGCTCTTCAGCATCCCGCCGGGCCAATACCGCAGCCGGCAGACACGGCTCGGTCCTTCGACCGGTTGGGGATGCCGAACGTGAAATGGCGGTGCGGGACCGGGAAGAGGATCGTCTTGGTCAGAAGAGCGCCGAAAAGCCGGACCTTTTTTCGGTTGCAGGAGGGGCAGAACCAGCGGCCTTTGCGGGAGAAAAAGGTACTCGTGCTTGCAGCGGTCGCAACGGACGCGGGCAAAGCCGTGCTCCGGGTCGCCGCAGTCCGACGAACTGGCGGACGACCTCCGACCACCCTTCCGGTGTTGGCTTCACGTAGTAGTTCTTTCGCAAGACTTGCCAATTCGCCGAGCCGGGGTTAATCTTCGCGCCACACGAACGGAGCGTGAAACGGTATGAAGGAACGGGAAGAGCCGGGCGGCAAGGCCGCGGAGGCGTGGCTTGCGAAATCCGCCTTCTTCAGCGGATTGGCGCGGGATACCTGCCGCACGCTCGCCGCGCGCTGCCGATTGCGCCGCCTGCGGAAGCGCGAACCGCTTTTTCA
>JAQBFL010000111.1:0-3877 GCA_032123415.1 bacterium
CGGCACTTCGCGGAAGCGGAATTCACGGCCAACCTGCCCGTTGTCATGGGGCTGCTGGGCGTCTGGTACAACAACTTCTTGGGTGCGGAAACGCACGCCATCCTGCCGTATGACCAGTCCCTGCACCGTTTCGCGGCGCACTTGCAGCAGCTCGACATGGAGAGCAACGGCAAGAGCGTCGACAAGGACGGGCGGCGCGTGGGGTATCAGACGGGGGCCGTGATCTGGGGTGAACCGGGCACCAACGGACAGCATGCCTTCTACCAGCTCATTCATCAGGGAACCCGGCTCGTGCCCGCGGACTTCATCGGCTTTTGCCGGTCGCGCACCCCGCTTGGGGATCATCACCACAAGCTCATGGCCAATTTCTTCGCGCAAACCGAGGCGCTAGCCTTTGGCAAGACCGCGGAGAAGGTGCGCGCCGAGGGGGTGGCCGGCACGCTCGTTCCGCACAAGACGTTCGAGGGGAATCGCCCCACGAACACGCTGATGGCAGCCGAGTTGACGCCCTTCGCCCTGGGCGCCCTGACCGCGCTCTACGAACACAAGGTGTTCGTGCAGGGTACGATCTGGAATGTCTTCTCGTTCGACCAGTGGGGCGTCGAGCTGGGCAAGGCGCTGGCGCAGCGCGTGCTGATCGAGTTGGAGGGAGAGGATGAGCCCATGCTGCGCCATGACAGCTCGACCAATGCCCTGATCCGGCGCTATCGCCGCTGGCAGGCCGCGGACCTGGCCGAACTCGACCGGCGCGCGACGGCCTTGCGGCAGGCGCACGTTCACGGATGAAAAGGGGTGTGGCATGATCCGGATAGAACACCTGACGCGCACGTTTGGCGATTTCATCGCCGTGGACGACCTGTGTCTCGATATCCCGGACGGCGAATTGTTCTGTTTCCTCGGACCCAACGGCGCGGGCAAGACGACCACGATCAAGATCCTCACGGGGCTGATGAGACCTACGTCAGGCCGCACGCTGCTCAACGGCGTCGATATCCGCCGCGACCCCCTCGCGGCCAAGCGACTGATCGGCTACATCCCGGACATGCCCTTTCTCTACGATCGGCTCACGCCGGTCGAGTTCTTCGGCTTCACCGGCGACCTGTATTCGATACCGCGGGCGCGCGTGCTGGAGCGCGAACGCGAGCTGTTCGCGCTGTTCGGGCTGCAGGAATGCCGCGCCGCCCTGATCAAGGATCTGTCCCACGGGATGCGCCAGCGCGTGATCTATGCCGCCACGTTCCTGCACGAGCCGCGCATCCTGTTCGTCGATGAGCCGCTGATCGGACTTGACCCGCACTCGATCCGCCTCATCAAGGACCTGCTCGTCCGCCATGCCCGCGCGGGCATGACCGTCTTCCTGACGACCCACATCCTGCCCGTGGCCGAGAGCATCGCCGACCGCGTGGGCATCATCGCGGGCGGAAAGCTCATTGCGCTGGGCGCGCCGCGGGATCTGTTGGCGCACCATGGCGGCAAGGATCTGGAGGAGGTGTTCCTGCAACTGACGGAAGGAGAGGACGCGACGTGTCTCAGTTCGGCGCTCTCGTAAGAAAGGCGCGCTGCCATGCGGCCAATACGGGGCGCATCGTGCGGGCACAGCCGCCCCTGAAGCGCGCCGTGGTGCTGTTCTTCGCCGCGGGGTTGGAGGCGGGTTTGTTTCTGCTGTTCCGCGACGGGCTGCGGTTCCTGGATTCGTTTGGCGGCGTTGGGTCGATCATTGTCGGCCGGCTGCTGGCCGTCTTCTTTCTGGGGATGAGCGCCATGCTGGTCGCTTCGGGGATCGTGAGTTCCTACGTCACGCTCTTTCGCTCGGATGAAGTGCCGTTCCTGATGGTCCGCCCCTTCCACGTGGCGGACATCGCGGTGTACAAGTCGCTTCAGTCCGCCATGCTCTCCTCGTGGGCGTTCTTCTTTGTGATTGTTCCCTTTGTCGCCGCCTTCGCCTGGCACTTGCGGCTCTCGCCATGGTTCGCCGTCTGGACGCTGCTTTTCTCGGTCCCATTCCTATTGTTGTGCTCGGGGGTGGGTACGGTCCTGACGATGCTGATCGTGCGCTGGTTCCCGCGCGTGCGGCCCGCGCGCGCGCTCGTCGTCGTCACGCTGGCGGGCGCCTGCGCGGGCGCCTGGTGGTTCCTGCGCTCTGTCTACGACCCGCGGGCGGACGCGGCCTTCGACCTCGCGCGCCTTGTGCCGGGCTTCCGGCTGGCCTCCAACCCGCTGCTGCCCGGGGCCTGGTTCGCGGAAGGGATCATGTCGCTGGCCCGCGGCCGCTGGTTGCGGGGGATCCTCTACTGGGGCACGCTGGCAACCTCCGCGGCCATGGTGACGGTGGCGATCGACGTGCTGGCGGCATGGACCTATGACGCCACGTGGCAGCGCGTGTGGTATTCGCCGAGCCGGACCAACCGCGCGGCGGTTATGCTGCCGGGGCTCGAACGGTTGATGAGGCGGTTTCCTCCCGACGTGCGCGCCATGATCGCCAAGGATGTACGCGTGTTCCTGCGCGACCCGATGCAGTGGTCGCAGGCGCTCGTGTTCTTCGGCCTGCTGGGCATCTACTTCGCCAACCTGCGCTCGTTCCGGTACGACATTCTGCCCGGTGAGTGGCGCACGATCATCGCATTTCTCAACGTCTTCAGCGTGGCGGCGGTGGTGTGTTCGCTGGGTTCCCGCTTCATCTACCCGCAGTTGAGCCTGGAGGGGCAGGGGTTCTGGATCCTGGGTCTGTCCCCGACGCGCATGAGCCGGATCGTCCTGACGAAGTTCGCGCTTTCCTGCGCCGCGCTGCTGACTGTCAGCATGACGTTGATCTGGGTCTCCGGCGGGATGCTCAAGACCGGGCCGGAAGAGCGCTGGGTAGCGGCGGGCATCGCCGCGGCCATCGCGGTGTCGGTGTGCGGTCTGTCATGTGGTCTGGGCGCCGCGTTCCTAGATCTGCGCGAGCGCAACCCCGCGGCCATTGTCTCGGGCTTCGGCGGCACGCTGAACCTCGTGCTGGGACTGTGCGTCATGCTGGCGTCGATCCTTCCCCCCGCGCTGCTCTTCCACCTGCGCTCCACGGGGGTCATTGCGCCGCGACTCTTCCGCGTGGCGCTGGGGTGGGCCGTGGGGGGCGTCGTCGTGCTGACCGCGGCGGCGGTGGCCTTGCCCCTGTGGGTCGGCGTTCGTTCTCTGAACCGGCGGGACTTCTGAGTATGCCCAAAACGGACGAAATGGATTGCGTTCCTTTCGGCGGCGGGAGCTGCGCCATGCCCCGTCAACCCAGGCTCTTGGTCGAGCCGCCGACTTGGCTCTACCGCGAGGGCCGCGCTTCCCGAAGCTGGTTTGCGGCCGCGGCGCCCGCGGGCACGCCCGTGCGGCTGCCTCACTGCTGGAACACGCTCGACGACTTCCATGATGGCGTGGAGTATCGGCGGGGGTGGGGCTCCTACCGCGCGGACTTCGATCTGCCCGCCACGCGGTGCGACGCAGCCGACCGTTGGTTCCTGGTGACCGAGGGATTCTTCGGCTTCGGCGACCTGTTTGTGAACGGAAGCAGGCTGGCGGCCGTTGACGGCCAATACCTTGGAGTCCGGGTTGAGGTGACCGACCGGTTGCGGCCCGGTGCGCGCAACACGCTGGGGTTGCGTCTCTGCAACCGACATCGACGCGCCGTGCTCCCCGGCATCCGCGATCCCGATTTTCTGCTCTACGGCGGGCTGTCGGGGCGCGCCTGGCTGGAACGCTGTCCCACGCCCTGTCTGGACGCCGCGCGCATCCGCATTCATGCCGCGCTGGAGGAGGCCAACGCCGGCCGGGTGGATATCGAGTGCGAGACCGACTCCTCCTCCGCCCTCGCCGGAGCGACCGTCGAATGGACCGTCCTGGCGCCGGGGGG
>JAQBFL010000112.1:0-6860 GCA_032123415.1 bacterium
CCACGGCATCGAAGCGAGCGCGGTGGTGAGATGGGACGCGGGAACCGCCTTCGACGACTGGCTGGCCCGTGTGAGAGAAACGGTCGTTAAGACACGGGCGCGCATGCTGATCTGTGCGCAGACCGACCTGTCCACCGCGCAGATCATGCGCTGCATCCGGATGGCGGACGAACTCGGTGTGGCGACGAAGATCCTGTCACGGGAACTCGACGTGATTCGCAACGAGGCGCGCATCGCCACGGATGCCTTCCGAGGGATCCCCCTGGTGCACTTCGACGGGCTCCATATGGGGTTGAAACTGCGGCGGCCGCGCCACGCCCTGTCGCGGGTGGCCGCTCTGGTGGCGCTCACCATCCTCGGGCTGCCCATGCTGGCCATCGCGGCGGCCATCCGTCTGACCAGCCGCGGACCGGCTCTGTTTGCCCAGGACCGTATCGGGGATGAACGCCAACCGTTCCGGATGCTCAAGTTCCGCACCATGCACAGCCGTGCCGAGGAGATGCAGGCCGAGATAGAAGAACTGAACGAATCGCGCGGCGTCCTGTTCAAGATACGGGACGATCCGAGGGTGACACCCGTTGGACGCTTTCTGCGTCGGTTCAGCCTCGATGAACTCCCGCAGCTTATCAACGTCTTGAGGGGCGAGATGACCCTTGTGGGGCCGCGCCCCCTGCCCATGCGGGACTTCGAGGCGTACTACGAAGAATGGCACTACAGCCGCCACGAAGGGCTGCCCGGGTTGACCGGCATCTGGCAGGTCTCGGGACGCAGCGAACTGGACTTCCACCGGATGTGCATCCTCGACATCTACTACCTTCACAACCAGAACTGGATCCTGGATCTGAAGCTGATTCTGCGGAGCATCTGGGTCGTGCTCTTCGCCAAGGGCGCTTACTGAGCGCGGGTTGCCGTCATCCCGCGCGGCGGACGAAACGCACGCCCAGCCAGGCGGCCAGCAGGATCGGGAGCCACACAATGAGATCCGGCCGAAACTCCGGCCTGCGATCGAGCGTGTGGGCCACGATGATGAACAGATAGAAGACAAACATGAGCAGCAGGCTCAGTGCGACGCCGACGGACGACTCTTTGCGATGCGCGCGAACGCCCAGCGGCATGCCCAGCAGCGCGAACGCGAAGCAGGCGGCGGCCAGCGAGAGCCGCTTGTTGAGCTCCACGGCGAACACCATGCGCGTGACCTCCAGATCGGCCTCGTTCAAGTCCGGGAAATAGTGCGCCACGTCGAACAGGCGCCCCGTCAGATCCGACAGCACAAGATCCTTGGCGCGCTCGCCGGACGAGCGCTTCTCCCAAGCGTTGGCGATGCGGATGGGCCAGCGCTCCGCAAACATGGCGCCGGGGCGGTCATCCATGAAGGGGTCGACCCGCACGTCGCGCAGGTCGATGACCAGGTCGCGCCCGTCGTCGGACATGAGCACCGTTCCCTCCCGCGCGCGCACCTCGCGTTTCACGCCGGGCGTGCGCAGATCGTAGATGCGCACGTCCTTCAGCTCGTTCCCGCTCTTGTGGCCGATGTAGACGGTCATGCCCGCGAAGTCCTGGATAAACCGGCCGGCTTCGAGCAGGTCGACGGGCGATGTCGCGAGCAACTCCTGACGCAACGCGCGGCGCATCTGGTGCCCGCGCGGCGCGAGGTTGCCGTTCACATGGACGCAGAGCACGGCCAGCAGGAGGGCCAGCAGCAGGGGGCTCTGCATGATGCGCCACATGCCGATGCCGCAGGCGCGCATGGCCGTGATTTCTCCGTCCGCCGACAGCCGGCCGAAGACCAGCAGGCAGCTTGTCAGCACGGATACCGGCACGGAGAAGGTCAGGGTGGTCGGCAGTCCCGAGGCCAGCACGAGCAGTATGGCCCGCCACGAACCGCCTTTGGCCAGCAGATCGGTGGCCTTGAACACCACGGCGACGCTCATGACGAACGTCAATACGGCGATCGACACGACGAACGCCGTCAGAAACTCCGTCGTGATGTATCGCCGGATGATCCTCACACGTCGCTCCGCACCAGGCCCCCTCCAAGAAGAGCGGGCGGCGGTAACCGGCTTGCGCCGCCGCCGCCCCTCTCAATGCATGACGCGACTCACTTCTCCGCCGGTTCCGAGACCGCGTCGAGCGGCGTCGGAACCCTGGCCGGCAGAGGCACGACCAGCGGGCGCTTGGGAGGCGTGATCGTGGGCCAGTCGCCGCCGTCCTTGCGGATGTAGACATCCACGCGGCGGTTCAGCGGGTTGCCAAGGATCGGATCGTTCGGCGCCTTGGGCCGCGAGAAACCATAGCCCAGCGCGGTCAGACGCGAGCGGTCGATGCCCTGCGCGTCCGAAAGGTGACTCAGCACCGCCTTGGCGCGCCGCTCGGAGAGCTTCTGGTTATGATCCGCCACGGACTTCTTGAGCTTGTCCGCGTGCCCCTCGATGCGGGCCGTTCCATTGGGATGTCGCCGCAGCACCTTGGCGATCGTTTCGAGTTGCGCGAAATACTCGGGCTTGAGGATGGCCTTGGCGTAATCGAACTGGATGTACAGCTCGAAGAGGATCAGATCGTCGCTTCCGTCGAGGGGATTCGTGCCGTCTTCCAGCACTTCATGGCCGTCCGAGACGCCGCCGTCATCCGTGTCCCACTTCTTCGGGTCCGTGCCGTAAATCAGGACTTCCTCGCCGTCCGTGAGTCCGTCGTAGTCCGTGTCGGGGTCGAGCGGGTTGGTGTCATACTGGAGCACTTCCTGACCGTCGGTGAGCGCGTCGCCGTCGGTGTCCGGATTGGAGGGCTTCGTGCCGATGCGGTTCTCGTGTTCGTCGGTCAGACCGTCACCGTCGCTGTCGAGCGAGCCGCCCACGGCCATGTAGTTGCGCGGCACGCGCGCGCCCCACGTCCAGACCACTCCCGCGTTGATCGTGGCGTTGGCTTCGGTATCCTTGCCCGCGATGAACATGCGGCCGTCAGCCCGCAGCGCCCACTCGTCGTTGATGTGGTACATCACGCCGCCGCCCGCCCGGATGGCCGGATCGGTCTTGCCGTTGCCCATATCCTCGCTGTACTGGGTCAGCCCCGCGCCGAGTGCCAGGTAGGGATCCAATCGCTCCCAGCGGGTAAAGTGGAACAGCGCGTCGCCGAACAGCCCCACGGCGCTCACATCCGTCACGCCCTCGTTGCCCGGGATCTCCTGCAGGCGCGAGATCTTCTCCCCGTAGGAATTGCGGAAGTTCTCGTCCAGTTTCGGGGCGTAGGACAGCCCTGCCTCGAACGACCACCACTCGGAATACTCGTAGCCCAGGCGCATGCTCAGCAGAACGCCGTCCTCGAGCTCCTCGTCGCCCTCGAACTTGAGCACGCCCAGGCTGGGGCTCAGGTACCACTTCGCAACGAGAGGCGGTTCGACCGGTTGCGGCTGCTGCGCCGCCGCCGTGCCCGCCTGAAGCCCGACCATGGCCACGCCCAGCAGCGCCGCCGCCCAAATCCCGTGCCGTCTGAAGTCAAACCCGCTCATCGTCTCCATGCTCCTTTCCTGCCCAACTGAATCCGCCCGCCCGCGTCCGCCCGGCGCTCCAAAAGGTTGTGCCCGCATCAAACGCATACCCAAAGACTACCCCACCCGCCCCGCCGCGGCAAGTGCCGAACCGCCCCCCTCAATAGCGGTAATTCTCCAACTTGTAAGGACCTGCCGTCTTCACGCCCAGATAGGCCGACTGCTTGCGTGTCAGCGTCTCGAGCCGCACGCCGATCTTGCCCAGATGCAAACGGGCCACCTTTTCGTCGCGAAGCTTCGGAAGCACGTAGACGCCGGCCGCGCGCGGCGCGTCCTTGGCATACAACGCGATCTGCGCCATGACCTGACACGTGAAGCTGTTGGACATGACGAAGCTCGGGTGCCCCGTGGCGCAGCCGAGGTTCACCAGCCGGCCCTTGGCCAGCACGACGATCTGCCGCCCCGACGGGAAACGCACCAGGTCCACCTGGGGCTTGATTTCGCGCCACTCGTACTTCTCGATCTTCTCGATCTCGATCTCGCTGTCGAAGTGCCCGATGTTGCAGACGATCGCCATATTCTTCATCCGGCGCATGTGCGCTTCGCGGATCACGTCGCAACACCCCGTGGCCGTGATGAAGATGTCGCCCAGCGCACAGGCTTCGTCCATGGTCATGACCTCGTAGCCTTCCATCGCCGCCTGCAGGGCACAGATCGGATCGATCTCGGTCACCACGACGCGCGCCCCCTGGCCCTTCAACGCCTGGCAGCACCCCTTGCCCACGTCGCCATAGCCCGCGACGACCGCGATCTTTCCCGCCAGCATGACGTCCGTGGCGCGGGCGATGCCGTCGACCAGCGAGTGCCGGCAGCCGTAGAGGTTGTCGAATTTGGACTTCGTGACGGCGTCGTTGACGTTGAATGCCGGAAACAGCAACTCGCCGCGTCCGTGCATCTGGTAGAGGCGGTGGACGCCGGTCGTGGTCTCCTCCGAAACGCCGACCATGCCGCGGGCGATGCGGTGAAAGCGCCCCGGGTCGCGTTTGACGGCCTTGGCGACCTGTGCCAGCAGCACACGCTCCTCCTGGCTGCCCGGCTTGCGTTGGAGGACGGACGCGTCCTCCTCCGCGCGGTAGCCGAGGTGCACGAAGAGCGTTGCGTCGCCGCCGTCATCCACGATGGACGTGGGGCCGCGCCCCTTGCCCCAGTCGAGAATCCGGTCCGTGTAGTCCCAGTACTCCTCCAGCGTTTCGCCCTTGCGGGCGAATACCGGGGTTCCGGTGGCGGCGATCGCCGCCGCGGCGTGATCCTGCGTCGAGTAGATGTTGCAGCTCGCCCATCGCACTTCGGCGCCGAGGGCCTGCAACGACTCGATCAGCACCGCCGTCTGTACGGTCATGTGGAGCGATCCGGCGATCCGTGCGCCCTTCAGGGGCTGGGCCTTGCCGAATTCCCGGCGCAGGGCCATCAGGCCCGGCATTTCCACCTCAGCGAGGTCGATCTCCATACGGCCGAACGCCGCCTGGGTCATATCCGCCACAACGCACTCGCGCGCAACCTTCCGTCCCCGTGCTCCAGCCTGCTTCATCCGAACCCATCCTCTCGCGTTTCCGCCGTCAGTTATCGGTTATTGGTTATTGGTTGTTTGGTGATCAGTGTCGATAACTGATAACCGATAACTCCCTCTCCACCTCACACCGCGGCCTTGAGTGCTTCGACCTTGTCCGTCCGCTCCCACGTAAACGCGTCGAGCTCCTTGGTGCGACCGAAGTGCCCGTAGGCCGAGGTGGCCTCGTAAATCGGCCGCAGCAGATCCAACTGCTTGATGATCTGCGCGGGCTTCAGACCGAACACGCGCTTGACGGCCACCTCGATCTTTTCGTTCGGCGCCGCGCCCGTGCCGAAGGCGTCGACGAGCACGGAGACGGGATCGGGGAACCCGATCGCGTAGGCCAGCTCCACTTCGCAACGCCGCGCCAGGCCGGCGGCGACGACGTTCTTGGCGATGTAGCGCGCCATGTAGGCCGCGCTGCGATCGACCTTCGACGGATCCTTGCCCGAAAACGCGCCGCCGCCGTGCCGCCCCATGCCGCCGTACGTGTCGACGATGATCTTGCGCCCCGTCAGGCCCGAGTCCCCGTGCGGGCCGCCGACCACGAAACGCCCGGTCGGGTTCACCAGGAAGCGGGTCTTCTTGCCGAGCCACTTGGCCGGAATGGTCTTGAGGATGATCTCCTCGATGATGGCCTCGCGCAGCTTCTTGTGGGAGATCTCTTCGTCATGCTGGCTGGACACGACGACGGTGTCCACGTGCACGGGGCGGCCGTCTTCGTACACCACCGACACCTGGGATTTGCCGTCCGGCCGCAGGAACGGCAGCGTGCCGGCGCGCCGCGCCGCCGTCAGCGCCCGCGCCAGGCGGTGAGCGAACATAATCGGCATGGGCATCAGCTCGCGCGTTTCGTCGCACGCGTAGCCGAACATCATGCCCTGATCGCCCGCGCCCTGCTCCATGAAGAGGCCCTTACCGGCCGTGACGCCCTGGGAGATGTCCGGGGACTGCTTGCCCAGCGCCACGAGCACGGCGCAGTTGTTGTAGCTGAAGCCCGCATCCTGCGCGGTATAGCCGACGCGGCGGATTTTCTCGCGCACGATCTCGGTGTACGGCACCGTGGCGCTGCTGGTGATCTCGCCGGCCAGCACGACCAAACCCGTGCTCACCAGGGTCTCGCAGGCGACGCGGGACAGCTTGTCCCCCGCCAGGTGCGCGTCCAGGATGACATCCGAGATCCCGTCCGCCAACTTGTCCGGGTGCCCCTCCGTCACGGATTCGGATGTGAACATATATCTGCTGCCGGCCATCTCGTCCTCTCTTTCGCTGCCAAACCGTCCAGACCCCCGCGCGCAGGGGCCTACTTGTCTTCGTTCATTGCCAATCTGTGGGCCTGTCGAGTGTTGTATCATGCGATGTTTGTCCCCCTCGCGTCAAGACTGGATCGCCGATGTTATCCGCGGTCATTGCGTCGGTCATTGGTCATCCGTCGAGAACGGCGTCCGCCATCGGCGCGATGTCAGCTTCGGGGAAGAAGCTTGCCGTGTCGCCGACCGCAAGGCGGCGCATCCGGCGGACCTGTTCGGCGCCGGTGTGACCGACGATCCGGCACGCCGTAACACCCGACCGGAACGCGGTTGCCGCCCCGGCAACCGCGCCCCGTCCGTGCAAAGCAGATGCAACGACCCTGCGCGGCTTTCCCGGTTTCCGCTGTTTCCGCTGTTTCCGCTTGCTCCGGCGGCGCTTTAGGGGCAACATGCTGGCCGCTTTTGGCGTATTCCTGAGCCGTGCGATGCCTCCGCATCGCCTGAAACCTTTGCGGCAGTG
>JAQBFL010000113.1:0-3339 GCA_032123415.1 bacterium
GCGGTTCCGCGGCCCCGATCTCGATGGCGTCAGCCGCGAGGAGGCGCCCCTCGCCGAGGTCTGGCCCGAGCGCGGCCCCACGCTGCTGTGGTCCATCGAGATGGGCGAAGGTTTTGCCGGCGCCGCCGTGCGTCGCGGGCGCGTATTCGTGATGGACTACATGGAAGACGCGCAGATGGACGCCCTGCGATGCTTCTCCCTGGCCGATGGGCGCGAGGTCTGGCGGCGCGGCTACCGGCTGCCGGTCAAGCGCAACCACGGCATGTCGCGCACCGTACCGGCGGTGACCGACGAATACGTCCTCACCATCGGTCCGCGCTGTCACGTCATGTGCATCGCCATGGAAACCGGCGACTTCCTCTGGGGCATCGACATGCAGGCCCGCTACGGCACGGTCGAGCCGGGATGGTATGCGGGGCAATGCCCGCTGATCGACAACGCCCACGCCATCTTGGCGCCGGCCGGGTCGAACGTGCTCATGACCGCGATCGATTGCGGCACGGGGGAGGTGGTCTGGGAAACGCCCAACCCCGGCGGCTGGAACATGTCCCACGCGTCCATCACGCCCATGACGGTGGCTGGCGTGCGCATGTTCGTCTACGCGGCGCTCGGCGGCGTCGCGGGTGTGGCGGCGGACGGCCCGCACGCTGGCACGCTGCTGTGGCGCACCTCCGCATGGATGCACCCGACCCTCGCCCCCTCCCCCGTCCCGCTGCCCGATGGACGCATCCTGCTCACCGCCGGCTACGGGGCCGGAGGGATGATGCTGCGCGTTGGCCGGGACGATGCCGGCTTCGCGGTCGAAACGATCGAGTCGTGGAAGCCGCGCGCGGGGCTGGCCTCGGAGCAGCACACCCCCATCCTGATCGATGGATACCTGCTCGCCGTGCTGCCCAAGGATGCCGGGGCCAACCGCAACGAGCTGGCCTGTTACCACCCCGACAGCCCCACCGAGCTGCTGTGGTCCAGCGGCAAGGACGACCGCTTCGGTCTGGGGCCGTTCATGGCCGCCGACGGCAAGATCCTGCTCATGGACGACAACGGCGTCCTCACGCTGGCGCGCGCCACGCCCGCGGGCTACGAACGCCTGGCGCGCGCGAAGATTCTCGACGGCCACGAGTCATGGGCGCCGTTGGCCCTGGCTGGCGGACGCCTGCTCGCGCGCGACGCCACCCGCATGGTCTGCCTCGACCTGTCCGCCCGTCCGTAAAGCGAGTCGTCGTCTCGTTCATTTGGCTCCGGCACGAGTTGCCCGTGCATAGAAACAGCACCTTCGATTTTCTCGCCATCGGAATCATTCTTTCGTGAGGGTAAGGATGACGGAGTGCCGGATTCTTGAGTGGCATGGCGATCTTTGCGTCCGCCCCCATCGTCTCATCCCTCCTCTCTTCCATCATTCCGTTCTCTTCCCCGGCTTCGTGCCCTGCACGTCCGCCGATCGCACATACCCCTCAACCCCGCTGCCGGGGAACCGGTCCCGGGTGTACTCTTTGCTCGCTTCCTTATGTACTCCTTCCCGGTGACCCGAACAAAGGGCCGGTCATTTGCTGGAACCGCGATCCCGACCCAGCAGCCGTTTGAGCCGCGACCCGAATCCGTCGGCTTGGCGCCGTTCGAACCGTTCCCTGCTCCAGTTCGTGCTTACGAAAGACGCGATGTCCAGCGGGCGGCCTTCCTCCATCCTCTCCACCGCGCGCCGGTTGGTCTTCGCCGGTCCGTAGTCGGGATCCAACTCGAGCGCTCGGTCAAGCGCCGCCAGCGCCTTGGCCTTATGGCCCAGCTTCGCATAGCATAGCCCCATGTTTCCATGAATGGGCGCATTCCGTCCGTTCTTGGCGGCGGCGGCGCGGAACCCATCCAGAGCGCTCAGCCATTCCCCGCGCTCCATAAGCGCATAGGCCCTGTCGAATTCGACCTGCGATTCCAGGTAAGCGTCGAGATCCACGCCGTCGTTCCGGCGGATGGTCTCGGCCATGTCGTCCAGAAAGGACTGAGCCTTCTTGACCTCCGGTTCCTTGGGGTCTCCCACTTCCACGACCTTCCGAAAGGCGCGGATGGCGTTGCATACGTCCAGTTGCTTCTGGTAGGAGACCGCTCTGTTGAAATGCGCTTCGACGAAGTAGGGGAATATCGCAATGGCCCTGTCGAAGCATTCGATCGCCTTGCCATGCTCGGCCTGGATGGCGTGGAGGGTTCCCTCGGCAAAGAGTACGGTGTGATTCCCGGGGTGTTCGCGCAACAGACGCTTCACTTCCGGCCACGCCTTGTCGAGCTTGCCGCGTTCGGCGAGATCCATGGCGTGGTTGACGGCAGTTTCGACTTCCGGATTCAGTTCGGCGATGAAATGTCCATCTGGAAGCGTTGCCGGGCCGCGCCGGCTGGCGCGATACTGCTGAGCAACGGCATAGTGGGTGCAACCGGCGCAATCGGGCCCCCGCTCCTCGACACAACACAGTGTGCAGATCTCGTCGTTGTCCTGGCGCGGGCAATGCCGCTTCGCCGGCCGCTTTTCACAGATGGGGCATACTTTCTTCATGTCAGACTTCATCGAAGGGGCTGAGACCCTCGACGCCGAAAAGCTTTCCTGACTGCCGGCCGCAGTGTCCGGGAAACACCTTGTCGAGGAGCAACTCAAGCTTGGCCCGATTCTCGTTGTTGATGCAGCACATCATGCCGCTCCTGTTGTCGAGATGGGAACGTAATGCCCTGTCGTTTTCCTTCGCATGGGCTATGATGAGTGAGTTTCTTTACTGGTCACGAAATGAATGTTTAGCGCCTTGGCAGTTCATTTGCAAGCGCAGAACTAACACTTGGTTCATTCGGCCCCAATCCGGCAGGGGGTTGGGTTCGTTCAAGAGACGGCGCAGAATCACCGACGTGTCAAGTCGTTACTCCGCACTGATCTTAAGCGTCACATCCTTCGGCAGGGCCACGACTGCCGCCACCTGCATCGCCTTGAAATCCGCATATCCCAGCATCAACGATCGCCGTTGCCTTCATTGCGCGCCCGCCCTTCCGTTTTTCGTTCCCTGCTGGTATCCACGGCGGTCATGCGCCATGATCCTCGTAGATCGCGTCGCGAATCGTGGACCAGGATGCCTTGGAGAACTCGGGCGATAACCCGTTGCTTTTGAACGTCACCGGCTTGATGTGGCGAGGCGCTCCGCTGTGCTCTTTCTCGAACCATCCTTGCGTCCGCAGGCAGATCCTCACCAGCCACAGCATCACCGGCACTTCGATCAGCACGCCAACCACAGTCGCGAGCGCCGCGCCTGATGAGAGTCCGAAGAGCATCGTCGACGTGGCGATGGCCACCTCGAAGTGGTTCGACGCCCCGAT
>JAQBFL010000114.1:0-6577 GCA_032123415.1 bacterium
GCCAACGCCTACCTGCCGGAACTCGCGGTGAGCCGCGCCGCCGCCGCGCTCCGCGCGCTGCCCGGCTCCGCCACGCTGCCGCTGGCGCTGCTCAAGCGGCGCGCCGCCTTCGGCTGCGCGGCGCTCGCGGGGGTCGGGCTCGCGCTTTTCTCCCTCCGCCCGGTGGCCGTCGTTCCGCTGTCACGGCTGCTGCACCCGGATCGCGACATCCCGCCGTACAGCCGCTTCTCCTTTACGCTCCACCCGGACCGGCCGGTTGTGCTGTACGGTGACGATGTGAACCTGGCCGTGCAGGTGGAGGGCCCGCGGATTCCGCTGGGCGTGGACCTGCTCACGCGGGTGGACGGCGCCGTGCGCCGCACGCCGTGCTATGCGGAGGGCTCGGGCCGGCACGCGCAGCGCGTGGAGCGCGTCACGCGGCCGGTGGAATTCTGCTTCGCCGTGGGCCGTGCGCGGAGCCGCTGGCGCCGCGTGGAGGTGAACCTCGAACCGCGCATCGTGCTCGCGCGCTTCACGGTGCAGCCCCCCGCCTACAGCCGCCTGCCCGCGCGGACGTTCGTCGCGGGCGACGCCCCCCTGCGAGCGCTGCCCGGCAGCCGTGTGCGGCTCGACGTCACCAGCAACCGCCCGCTGAAGGGCGGCCGGATCGTGCTCACGCCCACCGCGGAAGGGCAGGAGCCGGTCACCATGGCGGCCGTCAGCGCCGGTCGCCATGTCGCGCGCTTCGACTGGACCCTCGACCGCGGCGCGACGCTGGACGTGGTCGTGTCCGACCTGCAGGGGGCGGCCAACCGGGAGCCGTACCGTCTCAAGCAGGCCGTCGAGCCCGACGCGCGCCCGACCGCCTTTCTTACCGATCCGCCACCGTACGCCGTGGCCACGCCGGCGTCGCTGCTGCGCCTGGCCGGCTACGCCGAGGACGACCTGGGCATACGCCAGGTGACGCTGATCCGCGGACTGAACGGCTACCACGACCGCGCGCGGAGCCTGGCACTCGAGCGCATCGCGCCGCGGCAGGAGCTTGAACAGGAACTGCATCTCGGCCGCCTGGGCGTGACCCCGGGGCAGGTGCTTGAGTTCTTCCTCGAAACCACCGACACCAACCCCGACGAAACCGGACGGGCGGCTTCCGAGGTGGCCCGCGTGGAGATCGTGAGCGAGGAGGAGTACGCGCGGATGCTGCGCGAGCGTACGAGCGTGGAGCAGTTTCTCGAGCGCTACCGCGCGGCGACGTGGGCCATGGAGGCCGTGCGCGAGGCGATGGAGAAGCTCGAGGAGGCGCTCGGCAAGCCGGGCAACGAGAGCGAAATCGCGGCCCGGCGCGAGGCGTTGAAGAACGCGTTGGCCGACGCGGCCGCGCTGTTCGAAAAGCTCGCCGCGGATTTCCCGATCTACGAGCTGGAGAAGGAAAGCGCGCCGGTGTTCAGCGAAACGGCAAGAGCCTTGGTGGCTGCCATGGAGCAATTGCAGGCGGCCGGCGGCGATCCCGGAAAGATGGCCGGCGCGCTCGCCGAAATGCAGAAGAGCCTCGGCGAACGGCAGCGCGCCGTGCGCGAGCAGGCCGGGCAGGCGGAGTTCCTGGCGCATGTCGCCAGGGTGCTGGAGCTGGAGTCGGTGTATCTCGCGCTCGTGGCGGAGCAGACGGCGCTCGCGCGGCAGTACGCCCGCTATACGGACGCCGCGACCCTGCGCGACCCCGCCTTCTTCCGCGCCATCGAGGATCGCCAGAGTCAGATCCGCGAGGCGCTGACGCTTTTCGAGGCCGCGCTGCGGGAGCGGGCCGGCGCCCTCGCTGAAACGCCGGAGCTGAAGGCCCTGAAACTCAGCGCGCTGAAGTTCGCCGATGCGATCGCCGCATTGAAGATCCCCGACGTCATGCGCGAGGCCGAGGTGGCGGCCGCGCGCCGCGACGGCCCCGTCTCCAAGGAGAGAGTCGAGAAGGCGCTGGAGCTGATGCGCAGCCTGCTGGGCAAGGATTGCCCGGAGGGCGGCCAGGACGGGTTTGGCGAGGCCTGCAAGGGGCCCGTCTTTTCGCCGAAGGAGCCGCAGAATAAGACGCTGAAGCAGCTCAAGCAATGCAAGTGGCCGGGCCTGGGTCAGACTGGCGGTATGGGATGGGGCGCCGGCGAGGGCAGCGGCGAGGGGGAAGACGGCATGTCGGGAGGAGGGATGACCCCTCTGAACATTCCCATGATCGGGCCGCCGCGCACGGCGCTGGGCGCGCCGCAGGGGGGAGCAGGACTCGCCGGGAGCGGCGGCGCGGGCCGGGCGCCCTCGATCGCCGACGGCACCGTGCCGGGCGGGGACGCGGATTCCCCGGATCATGCCGCCGCCGACGGGACCGTGCGGCTGGACGAGGCGCCGGAAAAATATCGCGAGGCGCTGAAAAAGTACTTTGCAGGCGAAGAGGAGGGAGGAAGATGAACGGTAATTGGTTATCGGTTATCAGTGATCGGTGCAGCAGGATTCCAGTTCTTTTCACCCTCCTGCTTTTCTTCGCCGTATCGTTCGCCGCAGCCGCGAACAAGCCGATTCAGTGCGCCAACCTGATTTTCGGCGGAACACACACGTCGCGCTGCTTCAGCGATGAGTTTCTCAAGACGGCGCAGAAGGAAACCACCGTCGCCACGGAGCGGCGTTTCCGCAGCGTCAAGCTGGATTCCGACGATCTGTTCAACTACCCCTTCGTCCTCATCACCGGTGAACAGGAGTTCATGCTGACCAAGAAGGAACGGGACAACCTCAAGCGGTACTGCGAAAACGGAGGTTTCCTCCTGGCCTCGGCGGGATGTTCGAGCAAGGCGTTCGATCGCGCCTTCCAGCGCGAGGTGCGCTCGATATTTGGCGATACCGGCCTGAAGGCCATCCCGATGGACCACGCGGTCTTCCGCACCGTTACCGAAATCAAGCAGCTCCGGCTCAAGAGCCCGGATCCCAACGCGCGGCTGTACGGCCTGGAAAAGGACGGCAAGCTCGTGCTGGTGTATTCTCCGCACGGGCTGAATGACACCCAGAACGCGGACGGATGCTGCTGTTGCGGAGGAAACGAAATCCTGAACGCCATGGAAATCAACGTGAATGTGCTGGTCTATGCGCTCTGCCATTAGCAGTCTGATCCTTCTTGCGCTGGCCGGAACGTCGGCCGGGGTGCCCTGGACGGCTCCCGGCCCGACGGCCGCGGAGATCTGGCGCGCGGGAGGCGGCACGTCGAACCTGCTCGCACAGATCGACGCCTTGCCCCTGCCGGACATCGTCTGGGAGGAAGATCTCCCCGTGGCGCTGCGGCGGGCGGCGGCGGAGAACCGCCGGGTTCTCCTCTATGCCTCGATGCCGAACTGCGGCCCCTGCCGCATGCTGGAAGACGTTACGTTCCGCAGCCCGGCCGTGCGCGAACGGCTGCGGGAACTGATCTGCGTACGGATTGACATTTTGCAGGACCGCCGGACGGCGCTGTCTCTGGGCATCGAGGGCACGCCCACCCTCGTGATGCTGACGCCCGACGGCGAGGAACGGGGCCGCTTCACCGGGTTCCGGCAGCCGCCGGAATTTCTCAAGGCCCTCTCCTCATCCGCCGGCGGCGGGAACGAGGAGGACGCCGCGCAACGCCAGAAGGCGGCGGAAGTCCTCGGTTGGCTGAGAAAGGGCTCCGTCCCGCCCGAGGGATGGCCCGACGTGCTGCTGGCGCTGGGCATGGAACAGCACCGCCCGGCCGTGGCGGCGGCGATCCTGGCGATGAGCCCCGCCCCTCGCGCCGAGCTGGTCGGCCAGTTGGCACAGCCGGGGCTCGCGGTGCGACTCGGCGCCCTGGAAATGCTCGAGCAACTGGCCGGCGACGATTACGGGTTCGATCCGTGGGAGGATCCGGCCGCTGCCGGCGAGCCGCCCACCGCCCCGCTGGAGCGCTGGAGCGCATGGGCCGCCGGGAAGGCCACCGGGCCACCCGCCACCTACACGGCGCTCACGCGCGAGCAGATCCTTGCGCGACTGAACGACCTGTTGTCCGACGACCCCGACCGCGTGCGCCGCGCGCGGCGCGCGTTGGCCCGCGGCGGCCCCGCCGTGGCGGAACTCGCGAGCGCGTTCCTGGCCCAGCGGCCCGACCTGGCGGCAGGCCTTGCCGACCGGGTGCGCGAAATCCGCTATGCCACGCTGCTGAGCTACCGGGCCGGGTTCGACGCCATGGAGCACGCGCGCCGTCTGGTCTTCGGCAATCTCGACGTCCGGATGCAGGCCCTGCGCGACATCCGTGCGCAGAAGGCCGTCGCTGGGGTCATCGCCCGCGAGTTTCTGGCCAACCCCAACCCCCTGCTCCGCGAGACCGCGGTGGATGTTCTGCTCGCCGCCGACCGCCGCGCGGCGCTGCCGCTGCTGGGCGAGCTGGTCAGCAGCGAACAGAACCGCGAGGTGATCATTGCCGTCGCGCGCGGGCTCCGCGCCGTCAACACCCGCGCCGCGGCCGCGCTGCTGACCGGCCTCCTGGAACACCCGGACGAGGACATCGTCCTTGCCGCCCTGAACAGCCTCTCCAAGGTGGGCTCACTCGCCGCGCCCGAAGCCATCTGCAAAAACCTGACCGATTCGCGCTGGCGGGTCCGCGTGGCGGCGCTGCAGACCGTGTCCGAGCTCGGGATCCGCGAAGCCGCGGAAACGGTCGAACAGCGGATCGGCGACGAGGATGCGTTCGTCCGCTACACGGCCATCCTGACGATGCCGAAGGTCGCCGACCACACCCGCGCGATCAAGCGGTTGGAGCAAGCATTTCTGGAGAACGACGAGAACAAGCCGGCCGTGCTGGCCGCGTACGGATCCCTCTCCGCGCCGATTCCCGCCGCGTTCATCAAGGCGGCCGACGGCAAGCCTCCCGAGGTGCTGCTCCCGATGCTCGACGCGCTCAGCGGTAGCGGGAAGCGGGGCGTCGCCATGGCCCAGGCGTTCGCGAACCACCCCGACGCGGACGTGGCCTGCGCCGCGCTTTCCCTGCTCGCGCGCCATGGCGAACGGTCGGCGAACGCGGCCCTGGTCGAGGCCCTGCAGCGCGGCGGGCGGGGCGCGGTTCTCGCCGTGCTGGAATCTCTCAAGCGAGAAGAGGAAGAATCACGCACCGTTCGCATCTCCAAAGAGAACGACATGGCGGAGCTGCTGTCAGAGATCGAGATCGCCCGGCAGGCCCCCGCCGCATCGCCGGGCGCTCTCGCCGCCCAGTCGGCGGTCAGGGATCTGTTTGACGCTTTTCTTGGCGCCCCGCCTTCCGCGGCCCCGGCACCGACCGCGGGCCCGCCGGTCGCCATCGGCGACCTCTTCGACGCCTTCGGCGCCGAGGCGCCAACGGCCGCAGACGAAGCGCTGGAGACACCGGCCGCGGCGGGCGAGCCCCCGCCGGAGCCGCAGACCGCCCTGCTTGAGGCCATCCGCTCCTGCCGCGGCCGCTTCCCCGGCGACACCGGGGTGCAGGGCGCGGCGCTCCTGGCCATGCTCCGGATGGGGGACACGAACTCGCTGGCCGACTTGAGCCGCGTGATTGACGACCTTCCGGACGATCAGAAGGTGGACCTGGGACTTACGCTGAAAGGCCGGACCACTCCCGAGGCACTGACCCTTCTCAAGCGGCTGCTCGTCGAGCGCGAGGCCGCCACACGCACGGCCGCGGCGGAGACGCTGGTCGAGTCCTGCCACCTGCCGGAATGGTGCGACGCCCTGTTTGATGAGCTGACGCGGACGGGAACGCCGCTGCGCCTGCACGAGGCCGTGGACCGGCTGCCGCAGCGCGAGTCCGGCAATACGGCGGCGCGCACCAACCTGCGCCGCTGGGCCGGCACGCTGGAGACGGCGGAGTCCGCGCCCCTGAAGGTACTTGCCGCCACCCTGTACGGCCAGGCCGCCTTCCGCGAGGATGCCGCCCGGGTTCTCCCCATGCTCGATGCAGAAGACCCCCGGCTGCGGCGGGAGGCGTACTGGACCCTCATGAAGCTTGCCCCGTCTGGCGCTCCGGAGCGGGTCGCCCGCGCGGCGGACGATCCCTCGGAGGAGGTGCGCGCGCTCGTGCCCGCGGCTCTGTCCCGCAGCTCGTTTTCCTGGGTTCACCGCTTCAGCGAGACGGAAAGCGTTTCCTCGTGGAGGCAGCGGCCGGACTCCATGCGGTTGAAGGAACTGGAACGCGGCGCGCTGCGCAAGCTGGCCGCCGACCCGGTGGCCGAGCTGCGTGCCGCGAGCATGATCGCCATGCTGACGCGCGGCGAGCCGTTCGACGCCGCCGAACTGATGTCCGCCATTGGCGAGTGCCGGGACAGCGTGTCCATGAGCATCGCCGCGGGAGACGCACTCACGTCGAATTACGCGAAGCTCGACCCGGGCTACGCCCCCCTGCTGCCGCTCTTGGACGCCGCCCGCGCGTCGGAAGAAACCCGCGAGAAGGTTGCGGCCCGATTGCTGGGGACTCCCGCGGTCACGACGCTCCCGGCCGGAGCGGCGCCGATCGTCCGGTCCGCCCCGGTGGCGCAGCAGCCGGCGGCGGCGACGGAACCGCTTCCGCCGCGCGCGGCAGTGGAACTGCGCCTGGTGTTCTTCTATGAGCGAGGGT
>JAQBFL010000115.1:0-4594 GCA_032123415.1 bacterium
CGCACGGCCCGCCGCCGGCCCGCCGCCGGAGCCGCCGCGCGTCGAGGACATGACCGTCGGCCCCGTCCGTCTCTCGATCAAGGCCGAGCCGCCGCGCGTGCACTATGACCGGGACCTGGTCCTGACGATCTCCGTTTCCGCGCCCGAGACGCTCGACGTGGAACTGCCGCCGCTGGCCGACCGCCTCGGCGGTTTCGAGATCGCCGGCTTTTACGAGAACGAGAGCACGGTGGCCGACGGCCGCAAGACGCGGGTCTACAACGCGCGACTCACGCCGCTGACGGCCGACGAGCACCGGCTGGCGCCCATGGCGCTGCGCGTGACGGACACGCGCAGCCGCGAGAGCGCCTGGCTGGCGACGCGGCCGATCGTCTTCGAGACGGCGCCGTCGGTCGCCGGGCCGACGCCCGAGGGCGTCCGGGTGGATCTCCAGCCCGTGTGGGTGGCGCCGCCCGCGCGCGCGCTGGCTCTCGGCGCGTTGGGCGCGCTGGCCGTCGCCACGCTGGCGGCGCTGGCCGTCTACGGGGCGTTGCGGGCGCGCCGGCGCGTGGTCGAGAGCCGCATGTCGCCGCGCGAGCGGGCGCTGCGGGCGCTGGACCGCCTGATGGGCCGCGGCCTGCCGGAACGCGGGCAGGTGAAGGAGTTTTACCTCGAACTAACGATGATCGTGCGGCGTTATATAGAATGGCGGCACGGCGTGCACGCGCCCGAGCAGACCACGGAGGAATTCCTGGCGGCCGTGCGCGACGACGCCCGTTTCGCGCCGGAGGTTGTTTCGCGTCTGACGGCGTTCCTGGAAGCGGCGGACCTGGTCAAGTATGCGGCCCACCGTCCCGCGGCGCCGGCTGTGGCGGCGGCCGGCGACACGGCACGCGGCTACATCGAAACGGATGACCGCACGCAGGCCGCGGCCGATGCGCGGCAAGGGAAGGGCGGCTGAACGGCCATGTTCGAGTTCGCACAGCCGATGTTCCTTCTGCTGCTGCCCTTCGTGGGCGCGGCGGGATGGTTCGTCATGCGCCGGCGTGCCGGCGCGGGCGTGCTCTTCTCCATGACCCATGCCCTGCCGCCGCGGCGGACGACGTGGCGCACGGCGCTGGCCGCCTGGGCGCCGCTGCTCGTGCCGCTCGGGCTGGCCCTGGCCGTGGTCGCGCTCGCGCGCCCGCGCAGGGTGTTCTCGCAGACGCGCGACACCGCGGACGTGATCGCCATCCAGATGGTCGTCGACATCTCCGGCTCGATGGCGGCGTTGGACATGTCCGTGCGCTCGGCCACGGGCGTCCGCGAGCAGACGCGGTTGGACGCGGTGAAGAGCGCCTTCGAGGACTTCATCCGGGGCCGCCCCGACGACCTCGCGGGGTTGATCGTCTTCGGCGGTTACGCCAGCACCCTGGCCCCGCTGACCGCCGACCACGCCGCGCTGATCCATGTGCTCAAGGGCGTGCAGACTCCCGCCGAGGTGCTCGACGCGGCGGGGCGCATCGTCAACCAGGAGGAGCTCATGACGGCGATCGGCGACGCGCTGGCCACGGCCTGCGCGCGGCTGGAGAATGCCGAACCGCGCTCGAAGATCGTCGTGCTCCTGAGCGACGGCGAATCGAACACGGGCGTGATTGCACCCGAGGAGGCGGTCGAGGCGGCGCGCAAACTGGGTATCAAGGTCTACACCATCGGCGTCGGCACCTCGGGCCGCGTTCCGTTCCGGGCGCGCGACATGTTCGGCCGTCAGACGGTAAGCTACGCCTTCGTCGGCATGGACGAGGCGCTGCTGAAGCGCGTCGCGGCCGCGACCGGCGGACGGTACTTCAATGTGCGCGATCCGGACGGCCTGGCGCGCGCGATGGAGGATATCGACAAGCTCGAGAAGACGCGCGTCGAGCGGGACGTCTACAAGCGGTATGACGAGTTGTATGCGCGCTGGCTCATCACGGGGCTCTGCCTGATGGCGGCCGGCGCCTGCGTGGGGATGGTTCTGTCGCGGCGGATTGTATGAGAAGATCCCGATGAACATGGCCTTCACACATCCGTGGATTCTGGTGCTGCTATGGCTCGCGCCGGCGGCCGCGGCATGGTGGGTTTTCGTCTGGCGCCGCGGGCGGGCGCGCCTGGCGGCTTTCGTGGGCGCCGACCTGCAGCCCAGGCTTGCGCCGGCCGTTGACGAGCGGCGCGTGGCCTGGCAGATCGGGCTCATGGGGTGCGCGCTGGCGGCCATGCTCCTGGCCGCCGCGTGGCCGACCTGGGGCGAGAAGTTGGAGACTGTCAGCGCGCGCGGGCGCGACCTGATGATCGTCCTCGACGTGTCGCGCTCGATGCTCGCCGACGATGTGCGCCCCAACCGGCTGGCGCGGGCCAAAGCGGACCTGCTCGATCTGATCGCCGAACTGCGGGGCGACCGGGCCGGCCTGCTCGCTTTCCGCAACAAGGCCGCGCTGCTGTGCCCGCTGACGACCGACCACACCTTCCTGCGGCAGGCGCTGGACGGCGCGGGCGTCGAATCGGCGCCGCGCGGGGGGACCGACATCGGGGACGCCATCGCCAAGGCCCTCGACGCCTTCGAGCACCGCGAGGGCTCGCACCGTGCCGTGGTGCTGGTCAGCGACGGCGAAGACCTGAGCGGCGGCGCGCTCGACATGGCCCGCCGGGCGGCCGAGGCGGGGGTGACCATTTTCACGGTCGGTATCGGCTCGCGCGACGGCGGCCGGATTCCGGACGCCGCCCGCCCCGGCGCTCACGTGCGGCATGACGGCGGGGAGGTGACCACGCGGTTGGATCACAAGACGCTGTACGAGATCGCCCGCATCACGGGCGGCGCCTACGTGCCGGTCGAAACCGCCGGCATGGGCGCCACGACGCTCGGCTCGATTTACCGCAAGCACCTGCGCCGCGTTTCCGAACGCGAGTTCGACGAAGCGCTGCGCACCCGCCGTATCGAGCGGTTCCAGTGGTTCCTGCTGCCGGGGGTCGCGTTAGCGCTGGCGGCCTGCGCGCTGAGCCGCGGGCGGCTGCGCGGCACGAGGCGGGCGGCGTCGAAAGCCGGGGGTGCTGAAGCCAAGCCGTTGCGCGACCTCTCGCCGCCGCGCCTTCCGCTGCGCAATGCGGCCGCCGCGGCCGCATGGTTCGCCGTCCTGACCGCCGCGTCAGGCCTGGCCGCGGGTCAGACGAATGCGCCCGCGGCGCCCGTTGCGGCGGAGGTCGCGCCGGCCGTGACCGGCCGCGCCCAGGCCCGCGAGGCCCAGAAGCTCTTTCGTCAGGGACACTACGAGGCGGCGGCCAGGACTTACCTGGAAGCCGCGGACGGCGCGGGCCGCTCCGGCGCGCGGGACTTCCGCTACAACGCCGCGGTGGCGGCCTACCGCGGCGACGATTTCCGCCGCGCGGCCGAACTGCTGTCGGACCTGGACGCGGTGGCGCCGCGCCCCGACCCGGATATCGCCGCCGGACTTGGCGCGGCGCTCTTCCATCAGGCCCAGGCCGTTCCGACGGAGTCGTCCACGAACCTCCAGCAGCGCGCGGACCTGCTGAAGTCCGCCGCCGAGGCCTTTCGGACGGCGGCCCGCGCGGGGGACGGCGATGAGGCGGCGGGCGGCAACCTTGCCGTCGCCCTTGAGGCACTGCCCCAGGCGGTCGAGGAGGCGAAGATCGCCCGGCTGGTCGAACGGTATGCCCAGGCGCCCGCTTTCCAGGTGGCGGACGACATGTTGCGCGCCCAGCGCGACGTTAACGAGCGGATCGCCGCGGCGGCGACCAACGAAATCCCCGAACGCATCCGCGAGCTCGAGCGCCTGGGGGCTCGGCAGACGGAAACGGCCGACCTGTGGATTCCGCTCAAGGGCAAGCTCCTCGAAGCGCTCGCACAACAGGCCGGTGCGGAGGGGCAGCCGGACCTGGCGGAGCTTACGCGCGCCATGGAGTTGACCCGCGACAGCATGCGGACGACCGCTCGCGTGCTGCGCGACAACCAACCCGAAGCGGCGGACGCCGGCAAGGTGGACGAAAAAACCGTTTTCCGGTTCTGGAAAGGCATGGCGCCCTCCCGGCCGCTGCTGGGCGAAGCCATCCGGCGGCAGGGGCGCGCGCTGGACGCAACGGGCGGTGCGGATGACGACGCGGCGCGCGGCGACGCGGGCAACGAGCTGGCCGAGACGCTGGACCTGACGCAGTTGTTCCGGCAGCGGTTCGAGACAGAGTTCCCGCCCGCGGGCGACGCGGCCGGCGCGGTCACGGAAACGAACGCCACGGCCCAGGCCGGCCTTTCCGAAGAGGACCGGGAGAAGATACGGGCGATGGCCGACGAGGCGATCCTGAGCCAGAAAGAGGCGGCCGCGGAACTGGAGCGCGATGCGGCGGCATCCCGCGACAAACAGGAACGCAGTCGCGAGTTGCTCTCCCAGATTCTGCAACTGCTGCCGCGGGAACAGCAGGAGCAGCAAGAGGAGCAGCCAAAGGACCAGCAGAACCAACCGGAGCCGTCGGATCAGAACGAGCAGCCGAAGGAGCAACAGGAGCAGGAGCCAAAGGACCAGCAGAACCAACCGGAGCCGTCGGATCAGAACGAGCAGCCGTAGGAGCAACAGGAGCAGGAGCAAAAGGAGCC
>JAQBFL010000116.1:0-3704 GCA_032123415.1 bacterium
CGATCAGCGCCGAACCGCCGCGCGACGTCCGCCCCTTTGCCGCGCACCGTCGTCTCACGGCGCCACCTCCGAATCCCCGGTCTTCTCCCACGGCTCGCACAGGAACGCTACGGGGATCTGCACGATGCGCTTCACGGCCACAGGATCGGTCCCGCCTTCCGGCGGAGCGACGTAGAGCGTGATCTCGACGGCAATGGGCAGATCGTTCGTGTACTCCCACTCGTCCTGCCACTCGAAGGCGCCGTCGTCCTCCACGTCCTCCGGCATCAGGGTGCGGCAGTTGAAGCCGCTGACGCGCCGCGACAACAGGACGGGCTCGACGTCCTCGTCGGGATCGAAGTCCTCGGGCTGCCCGTCGATCCGCCAGGCCTTGATGAAGGCCGCGCGCGCGCCGTCTGCATCGTCGTCCACAAAGAACTTCACGCGGTGCGGCGCGCCCGCGAACGGGCTATCCTGCCCGACCAGCGCGCCGCCGAGCTTGACCCAACTGACCACGTCCGACTCGCCCTGCCCCTCGCCGTTGTCCTCCAGCCAGAACCCGTACAGCGTGGCTTTGCCGCCGGCGTCGGGATAGTACGTCGAGCGCAGCCCCATCGCGAGCTGCTCGAGCACGAAGTCGCCATGGTGCAGGTTCTCCGCCAGGGAAACGCCTCGCCGCCAGCCCGTGAGGACCGCCGCGAAGGTCATGTACGTGACGGCGCTCACCAGCGCCAGCAGACTGACGGCGAGCATGACCTCGAGCAGCGTGAAGCCGCGGCGGGGCGCTGGAGGACGAGCGGTCACTCGACGTCCTCCAGGACCTGGTAGACGTACTGCACGACCTCTTCGACGAATTCCCGTTCCCGCCGGACCCAGGTCACGCGGCTGCGCACAAGAAACAGGCCGTCTTCATCCTCGTCATCCTCGACCTGGCGCGAGAAGACATAGCCGTCGTACTCCTCGGCGTCGACTTCCTGCTCCCGGATGTCCTCGGCCAGGAAAAACGGATTCTCGGCGATGCCGCGGTTCAACGCCCACTGCGCCTCCTGGTACTCGCGCGAGCGGCTGATCACCGCGAGGCAACGCGATGTGGCCGTGAGGATCGCAGTCAGCCCCACGCTCAGGATGGCGGCGGCCATGAGGACCTCCACCAGGGTCATGCCGTGCGTTCGTGCGTGTTGTGTCAACATCTTCATCGCGGTCCGTCAGTCCATGCTCGTGCGGGCGGATGCCAGCGCGTCCACCTCGATCGTGACCGTCGCATCGAATGCGTCACGCAGGACGACGGCATACGGCATGCACCGGCCGTTCGTTCCATACACCACCCGCTGCACGCCCTCGGCCACCGGCTCACCGGACGCCCCGACGCGCACGGTCTCGATCGTCACGCGGTCCAGGCGCATGCTGATGCCCGGCACGCTCTTGCCGGACGAACCCACAGCGGGCGCCGGTTCGGCCACGGCAGCGGCGGGGGCCGCATCGTCGCCCTCCCACGCCGTCGCGGCGGCCACCCCCACGCCGGCCGGCTCGACGCGCACGCTTCCGGCCGCAACGTCAAAGACGACGGCCAGTTCCGTCTGTTCGAGCAGCGCCATGCTCCGGGCGTACCGTCCGGCGGTCACGATCTGCCGCGCGGCCAGCCGCAACCGGTTACCCCGCATGGATTGTACCAACTGCGGAACCGTCACGGCGGTCACGATGGCGATGATCGCCATCACGAGCATCAGCTCGATGAGCGAGAAGGCCCGTATCCGCAAGTCTCCGCGGCGAGTCTCTTTCCACTCCATCTCGCCCGCGGACCTATGCACCGTCCTGTCGGCCATCCGAAAAACCATCCCATCCGCCGAACGCGATCGATCAGAATTCGAACCCCGTGATGGGCGCGTTCTTCCCCGGCGGGCCGGAGGAACTCACCTTGTACGAACTGTCGGACTGGGAAAATTGGAACTCCTGCCCCCAGGGATCCACGGGCAACCCGCCGCGGATGTACGGGCCGCGCCAGTTGGGCGATCCGTCGCTTTGAACCAGCGCCTGAAGATTCGGCGGGTAGCGCCCCGTGTCCACCTCGTAAACGTCGACCGCCGTACTGATCGCCGCAATGCTCGCGCGGGCGGCGCGGATCATGGCGCCCTCCTGCCGTCCGCCGAAGTTGACCACCACCACCGTCGCCAGGATGCCCAGAATGGCCACCACCAGCAGCACTTCGATCAGGGTGAAGCCCCCGTGCCCTCTCGCCCGTCCGTTCCATCTCAGTTTCATGTCGCTCCCTCCTTTACCTTTCCCGCGGACCTACACGTTCAGTCCGCTCGTCAGGTTGAAAACCGCCATCAGAATGCTGATGGCCACGAAGCCGACCATCACGGCCACCAGCACGATCAGGACCGGTTCGAGCGCCGTCGTGAACGCCTTGATGTTGCGCTCCAATTCGTTCTCGTAGCGCCGCGCGATGTGGGTCAACGCCCCGCGCATGTCGCCGGTCTGCTCGCCGATGGCGAGCATGTCCGTCATCATGACGGGCAGCACCTTCCCGGCGGCCAGCGGCCCCGAGATCGTGGTGCCGTCCGTGACCCGCTCGCGCGCCTTGTGCAATTCCCGCCCGATCACCGCGTTGCCGACGGTCTGCTCGACGATGCCCAGCGCCTGCAGCACGGGCACGCCGTTCGCCAGAAGCGTCGCGAGCGTCCGCGCGAAATTGGCGTAGATGCCCGCGGCCACCACGCCCCGCAGCAGCGGCATCTTGAGCAACACGCCATGCCACCAGAAACGCCCCTGGGGCGTCTTGAGCGCCCGACTCGCGAACACGGCGAACACCAGGATGCCGATCAGCGCGAACAGGCCGTAGCGCAAGAGCCATGCGCTGGCGCCAATCAGCATGCGGGTCGGCAGCGGCAGCGTCTGACCCATCTGGTCGAAAATCGTCTTGAACTTGGGCACGACGTAGACCATGGAGAAGACCAGCGTGCTCAGGCCCATCACCAGGACGATGCACGGGTAGATCAGCGCCATGACCACCTTTTCCTTGGTCTCCTGGACGCGCTCGAAATGCTCCACCAGCCGTTCGAGCACCTCCGGCAGGGCGCCGCTGACCTCGCCGGCGCGGATCATGTTGACGTACAGCGGGGGGAAGGTCTGCGGACGTTGCGAAAGCGCTTCCGACAGGCTCGACCCCCGTAGAATATCGTCGCGCAGCCCGGCGATGATGACGTCGTTGATCGTGCCCGACTTACGGTTCGCCAGGCAGTTCAGCGCGGAGCCCAGCGTCATGCCCGAGACGAGCAGGTCGCTCAGCTCGGTCGTGAAAATCAGCACGTCGCGCGAACTCATCTTCTGCCGGGCGCTCTGCCACTTCATCCACCCCCGGCCTTTCTTCACCGCCGCCGCCGCCGCGCGCCCCTCGGCCACGCTGACCGGGATCAACCCAAGGGCGTCGATCTGCCGCAACGCATCCCGCCGGTCGGTCGCCTCGATGACGCCGGCCTGGTCCTGCCCGGCGCGGGTCTTGGCCTTGTAGGAAAAAGTCGCCACGGTCTACTCCCGTTCCTCGGTCACGCGCAACACTTCGTCGATCGTCGTCACCCCATCCAGCACCTTGCGCCACCCGTCGTCGCGCAGGCCGGTCATGCCTTCCGCGATCCCCTGCCGGCGGATCTCGCTCATCGAACGCCGCCCGATCACCAGCGACCGGATCGCCTCGCTGACGCGCAGCACCTCGAAGATGCCCAGAC
>JAQBFL010000117.1:0-4027 GCA_032123415.1 bacterium
TCACAACCGCGCACGCCGTTCGGCGAGCGCCTGCACGCCGCACGCGAAGCGCGCGGCCTCTCTCAGGCGCAAGTTGCGGAGCAACTGGGCATGTCGCAGAACGCTTACGCGTGCTGGGAACGGAAGCCCGTTGCCTTGCGCCCCGACCAGGTGGAACAGCTCGCGAAGATTCTCGCCGTCTCCGTCGAAGCCCTCTTCAACGGCGACGGCGGGCCGGACCGCAAAGGCGGTCCGACCGGCAAGGCGCGTCGCGTCTTCGACGAAGTCAGCCGCTTGCCGCGGAAGCGGCAACAGCGGATTCTGAGCGTCGTCGAGGATATGCTCGCCGCGCAACGCATGGCCGTCAACGCGTAGCGCCGCCAGGTCGGATCCCCCCCTGTCAACATCCCTTAGCAGCCGCCGGATCGCGCCCCCTGCGCGATCCTGACGCGTCGTTTTCACGCCGGATAGGCCGCAACGGCCTCCGGGCCGGATCCGACCGCGGCGGCCGTGTCCACGTCGGCGATTGTGAAGGCGCGGAGCGTCGGGGCCGGCGGGCCGGGTGCTCCGCAGCCGGCATGCCGGCTATGGGGGAAGGGTTGGCCGCGGGCTTGAACCCTGAGCCTGCCGAAGGGTTGAAGCTCGCGGCCCAGGGGAACCGGGTACGGGGGTTCCCCAGCTGCCAAACGAGTAAGGCCGCTTGCGGAGTCCGGACGGTGCTGAACACTTGCAGGCACCGGCCGGACTCGGCAAGTAAGGCCTTTCCGCTGGGGGCGAGCGCAGCGAGGGGGTCCGGGCACCGCGACGCTTGCACAACCGACCGGGTTGCCTTCACCGATGAGCCCCACGCCGCGGGCAGCGCCGGGGGAACAGAACGGTTCTGTTTCAGCCCGTAGGGTTGCCGGAAGGCCGAAAAGTGTGGCGAGCGCGCGAGCCGGACTTTTCGGCCTGAAGGCAACGCGGGTGTGGGCAGGAAAGGAGAATGTCGCATAATCGTCGCCGATTATGCGATGTTCTCCGGTCGGCGTGCGCGTAGTGCACGCCGGATTCCTGCCCGCTCCCGCGCGGCCCGGCGCTGCCCGTGGCGTGGGGCGGCGCTCGCATTACCAGCCACGTCCGACACCTCGATGAGCGGTGCCACTATAGGAGCGACCAACGGGAGCGTCTGCCGCCGGAGGCATTCCGCTCCCGAAGGGCCTGGCGCGAAAGCTGGCTTCCTCGCAGCTTCCGTGCAAGGCCCGGAGGGTAACTGCGCGGGCAAGGACCGTCCGCATTTCCAACCACGTCCGCGCGGGCGAAGAGCGCAGGGGTTGGCGCGGAAGTTGGCTCCGCAACTTCCGTGACATACCCCGAAGCGGCCGTCGGCATCGGAGTAGGGAGCGAGCGACGGCAGGCGCGAGGGGATCGCTCAGGAGCTAGATCCCCGAACTCGGTTCGGGGCGGCCGAATGGATAGAGCAACGACTGTTACTCGGAATCGTCATTGTCCGTAAAGTGTATTGTGAAGGGCTGACCCCGATGCCCACAAGTCCATATTGTTGATTGTTGAGACGTGACCCCGATGCCCCCCGTCAAAAGTGAAGTGGAAAGTGTCGAGGGTCAAGGGTCGAGTGACGGCGAGGAGACCCCCTATCCCACCAGCACCTTGCATGCTTCCGGACAGGTCCAAGCCCCAGCAGTAGTAGTTCGAGACAGTGTTGGCGGCGGTGAGTTCGGCTAGCAGGTTCCAGCCGTCGTAGATGAAGCGGGTGGTGTTGGTGGCGTTGTAGCTGGAGCCGTTCCAGGCGGAGCGGTCAATACGCTGGGCGCGACGGCCTGTGGCGTCGTAGAGGAATGAGGAACGGAGTTTGACCACGGATGACACGGATTCCACGGATGTGAGGCGATTTTCTTCATCCCAGGTGAAGGTGCGCTGGCCGTCGGAGGTGAGATTGCCGTTGGCGTCGTAGGTGAGAATTTGCGGATTGGTGGGCGGGAGGTAGACGACCAAATTCGACTGCGTTGAATTGGTGCCTTCCCACGCCACGATGGGGATGGAATTGCTGCCGGGGTTGACGACGGCGCCGCCGAACCAACTTGCCACGCCGGAGCCGGGCGGAGGCGGGTTGGTCGCCAGATGATAGAACGGCGGGGCGTTGGTATAACCCTGCACCAGCACGTAAGAGTTGGTCGTGCTCACAGTTCCGAGGATATTGATTTGGCCACCAAAGGTCAAATGCGTGAGCTGGTTCAGGTTGTTGAAGGCGCCGTCCAAGTCCTGGCGGCCGCGGTCCTCGTGGAGGCGGTTGCCGACCAGATCGTATTGGTATTGATGCTGGTAGGCCGCGTCGGCGGCGCCGTTGGGGCTGTTCGTGCGGGCAGCGGAGATCAATTGGTCAAAGCTGTCGTAGACCCAGTCGGTGCGGGCGCCGTCGGTGTCCTCGCGGCGGGTGCGGCGGGCATCAGGGGCGACCAAATCAAATGACGATAGGCGAGACGTGACCCTATTCGCCCTTCGCCCCCAAATCACTTTGATGAGTGACCCTACCGGCCTGCGGGACGGAGATTGTCATATCAAATGTCGGAAGTCGGGATATGACCCCATCGCGCTCCGGGAAAGTCCTTGCGCTGGATGCGGCCGAGCTTTTCGAGCCGGGCCCAGATCGCGCCCTTGGTGCGTTCGTGCTTGGCGGCGATCTCCTCCACGTCGAGCTTGTCGTCGAACTCGCGGAGAAGCTTTTGCTCCTCTTCCTCCGTCCAGCCGCGACCGGGGCCGGTCTTGCGCGTGGTCGAGCGGCGCAGCTTGGTCAGTCCCTCAAGCGCCAGGTGCAGGGCCCGTACCGTGTCGGCCTGCTGGTACGGAGAGCCGGACGGGAACCGCTCGCCGCTGTACGGGTCAACCCCGTCGGCAAGGGCCTGCACGATCTCTATGGCGCGTTCCGGTTCCACAGCCTACTTGAGACCCTTGGACGGCGGAACCCATGTAAGTCCCTGGCGAACGAACTTCTGACGGCTTTCGAAATCCAGAAGAACATCCCATCTCCCGTCGCCGTCGGTGTCGACATAAGAAAACGTGTCCGCGCCCGAAGCATTGCGCGCTGATAGCATTCGTTCCATGAGCGCGCTTGATTCGTCGTTCTTCGTTACCAAGAGGCTGCGCCCTTGCTCGAAGTGGGTTGTCTCCCACATGCTGTTCGTCCCTTCCTGAAGACGGGACACAAGGCACTCTTGTCCTCTGAAAACGGCGAACTCGTTCGTATTCGTACCCTTGGTGTAAACGGCGAAAGGGCCTACTCTGCCTTGGAGCGTGAGCCCCGTTCCTGGCAGGACTGTTTCCGGCTTTGATCCGCCCTCTGCCACCAAATGGCGACATGAAACACCGCCACACAACAGCGCGCTAAACAACGCGGATAACGCCAGAAGTCTGGAAGGGAGGCGATGCACTATTTGTTACACTCCTTATTCCAGATATCTGTGAGCCAGTCCTTTGTGGATTTCCATTTCTCACATTCCGGATCATCGAAACCCTTATCGCAAAGACACTCTTTGTACTTCTTGTCGGCCCATGCATTGATGAGGCCCAGTGTGTTGCAGCCACCGAAGGCTTCGAGGGCAGCCGGGAACTCACTACCCGGAACAGCGTACTTGGCGGCTTCCCATGCGGCTTTGGCTGCATTGATAAGCTTCTGGTACTTCTCGTCCTTACTCTCCAACCCCAGAAAATCATACGAGTTCATTGGGTCGTTAGCGCAGAAACGGTAAAGGTTGTCCAGTTCACCAGCCATCAAGGAAGGGTCGAACGCGCCGCCCGTCTGTTGAGGGGACTCCCGGAGTATGCGACGTAACACCCCCAAGATTCCTTCCACATCCTGCAACGACAGCCCTTCTGAAACGAGCTGCCTGCGTGCGCGATCCAGCACGCGCTTCTCCATAATTGAGGAGACTGCGGAAGATGCGCCCGGCGGCAGATATTCAATCGGGTCTCTGGAAATGAACCGCCCAAGTTGGGGCGAGTAAAACCTATAGCCGTAGTAAACCAAGCCGGTCTCGTCGTCGGTGTACTTCGTGGA
>JAQBFL010000118.1:0-2612 GCA_032123415.1 bacterium
AGGGTGGGGTCGCCGATGGTTTCGTGCCAGTGTTCGATGGGTACTTGGGCGGCGATAAGCGTGGAGCCTCGGTCGTAACGGTCTTCCATAACCTCGAAGAGGTCTCTTCGTTCTTCATCCGCCAGGAGGGCCGTTCCCCAGTCGTCGATGATGATGAGGTCTGTGCGCAGCAGGCCGCGCAGCGCGCGTTCGTAGCGGCCGGTGCCGCGTGCGACGGCCAGTTCCTGGAAGAAGCGCGGGGCGCGGAAGTAGTGCACGGTGAAGCCCCTGCGGCAGGCCTGGTTGCCGAAGGCGCAGGCGAGGTAGCTTTTGCCGGCGCCGGTGGGTCCGGTGATGATGCAGTTTTCGTGACTGCGCAGCCAGTTGCATTCGGCGAGGGCGTGCACGAGGGGTTTGTGCAATCCGCGGGACTTGCGGTAGTCGATGTCTTCGACGCAGGCGTTCTGGCGCAGCTTCGCCTTCTTCAGCCGCGCCTGCAAACGCCGGGTGTCTTGTTCGGCCTCCTGGCGGTCGAGGAGCAGGGCGAAGCGCTCGTCGAAGGCGAGTGCGTCGTAGCGGCTGGATTCGAGTTGTTCGCGGTAGGCGTCGTACATCCCGGTCATCCGCAAGCGTTGCAGTTTGTCGAGGGTCGGATTGGTTAACATGAGCGTGGCTCCTTGTGGGTTTGGCCGGCGGGTTCATCGACGGCCTGAGTTTTGGGTTGGTAATAATCCGCCCCGCGCACGTTCTCGTGCGCGATGGCGGGTGTGGACGTTCTTGGTTTGGGCAAGGGCAGCTTATCGAGGTTTTGCTTGAGGATGTCGTTTACGGTTTTGTAGGAAGCGGAATTGATGGCCAGGGCGCGCTCGCATGCGGCTTCGAGCCGCTCGCTGCCATAGGCTTCGCCAAGACGGATAAGGCCCCGGCAGGCTTGGAAGCCCTGCTGGGGGTGGGGCCGCGAAGCGAGGATGCATTCCGCCGTTTTCGCGGCGCAGGGTCCGGCCTTGCCCACCCAGTGGATGATGCGTTCCGGCGTCCACTTGGCGTGTTCGCGGTGCCGCTCGGGCATGTGCTCGGGCAGGGTGGTGTGCCCGTTCTTTTGATGCGAGCGCAGGTGGCTGGCGACGCGCTGCCCCTTATGGAAGCACTCGATCGTGTTCGCCGTCAGACGCACGTCGATTGTTTCGCCCACGAGCCGGTGAGGCACGCTGTAGTTGTGCTCGTCCGCCCGCACCCGCACGTGGTAGTCCAGGTTGACCCGGCGCTGCTCCCACTCTTCGTATTCGAAGGGATGTTGCGGCAACGGCTTGAGTGCGGGCTTCTCCACCTTCTCGAAGACGCTGCGCCGCGAGCCTTCAAGCTGTTGGAAGGGCCGGTCATTGTATTCGTCAAGCAGTTTGCGAATCGCCCGGTTGAGGTCTTCGAGGCTGAACAAGGTCTGATGGCGCAGCTTGGCGAGTATTCTTTGCTCTACCCCATTGACGCTCGATTCCACGCGGGATTTGTCCTTGGGCTTCAGCGGCCGCGCCGGGAGTATGGCGGCGCCATAGTGTTGCGCCAACCGCGTATAGGTGGGATTTGCGCCCGGCTCATAGCGGCACGAATACGAGACGGCGCTGCGTAAGTTGTCCGGCACCAAAAGTTCGCTGACACCCCCGAAATACGCAAACGCCCGCACGTGCGACGAGATGAAATCCGGCAGCGTTTGTGTCCACGTTGCCTCCGCATACGTGTAATAGCTTGCGCCCATCGTGGCCACGAAGATCTGGGCCTTGCGCACCTCCCCTGACTTGCGGTCCCGCACCGGCATTGTCATGCCCGCATAGTCGACGAAGAGCTTTTCTCCCGCCTGGTGCTCCTGCCGCATCCAGACCGGCAGCTTTCCTTTCCACGCACGGTACAAGTCGCAGAAACGGCTGTACTGAAAACCATTCGGATGGGCTGCCTTGTACTCCTCCCACAGCACGAACAGCGTGACGCCCCGGCCCTTCAACTCCTCATGGGTGCGCTGCCAATCCGGCAACGGACGGGCTGCACCTCCAAGCGGCGGCGATGGAAACAGCAGTCCCTCCAATTCGCCCTCCGTCATCGCCTCAGGCAATGGCCAGCAAACCCCGGACCGCTTCGCCCGCTGCAAATACTCCCGGACCGTCGTGCGGCCCATGCCGCAACTGTGGGCGATCAACTGCTGGCTCAGGCCCACTTCAAACCGTAACCGCAATACTTCCTTGATTCTACGCATAGATAACCTCTTCCCTGGCATGGACTACCTCCTGGTTTACGAGAAACGAAAAGGTAAACCTTAGCCACTGGGTTTTGGATTATCCCGCGCCGCGAAGGCGACTCCGATGAAAAGGGACGGAATCGATTGGAATAGGGGGGCGTGATCCCTCGGAATCACCGGGCGGAATCAATCGGAATGGGAGGGCGCGATCAATCGGAATCGGGGGGCGGAATCGATCGGAATGAGGGGGCGCGATCCCTCGGAATCACCGGGCGGGATGGCTCGGAATACTCAGCTCTCAGGAATGCGCCGTCTCCAGTCTACCTACCCGCCGCAGGCGAGGATATTTACCTGTCATCGAACAACTTGCGAACCTATGCGAAGGCCTTACAGGAGTTCTGGCACGAGT
>JAQBFL010000119.1:0-2756 GCA_032123415.1 bacterium
GAAGATCGTGAGGACGTGTTGCCTCACAACGAAACTTCGGTTCGATCCCCTTCGCCCCCAGTAGACGGGCTTAACAACCCGTCTCGAACGTAAATAAGGCCCGTTGCCTCATGGCGGCGGGCCTTTCGTATATCCATATAAAGCAAAGACCTTTGCGCGCTTCGGCTGGTTGCCTGTACCGCCAATCGCGTGACGGGGTGCCCCCGCCCGACGCCCTTAAACCGGCCGAAATCGTCTCAGACTCTCGAAATCACGTGACGAGGCGCAACCCCGTCACGTGATGGCTAAGTGATTGATAAAGATATGATTACACAATATGGTCATGCCGTAAAGTTTGGGCGTGCAACGCCAGTAGGCGAAGTGATGAAAACCCCCGTCCCGTGACGTTTGCAGTGCAAAAATCGCTCACATGATCGTCACATGACTGTCACCGCGTCCGGTTTTGGCACTGCTTGGCACTGCTTCGGATGCACGAACGCGAGGGTTGGCAGGAGGAGGCTTGTCTGGTGGCACCGGTGCCAGATCTTTTCCGGTCAAGGTGATGAGGTGTGGCAGAGCGGTCCACTCGTTAACTGTAAAGCACTCGAAGCAGGACACGAACTCTGGGCGAGCCTTGCCAAGTCGTCGGAAGCACGCGTCAGAAACGCACACGAATAAGTCGTCTCTGGTTCGCGTCACGGCCACATAGGCGATCCGTTTCTCCTCGCAATCCCGCTCGTCATTGGACCACCAGATCCGCGATGGGCAGCGTTTGGATGAGTCGGGACAGACCAACACCGTGATGTCGTGTGTCTCGCCTTTGGACGGTAAGCACACCGAGGCGGCGGGAAAGGTGGGCTTCTTGAAACCGAGCCAATTGCTCTTGCCTGGCCGGACATCATCGCTACAATACCCTAACAGAATACTAATATCGTTCAAGTGCAAGGAGGCACGCCCGTTTGAAAAAAGGAAGCGGCGTGGCCTGTCTCCTCGACCAGTCTGTCGGTGTCTACCGCCCGCGCCAGGTCCTCGAATCGGATTTCCACCGCCTCGTCCGCGAGCACGTCGACGAGTTCCGCGCCGTCTACGCCGACCGTTACGCCCGCAAATACGGCCACTGGCGACCGGTTTTCGACAAAGCCGTCCGCCGTTTCCTCAAGTGCGGTGACATCCAACACGGCTTTGCCCGCGTACGCTGTCCTGACTGCCGTCACGAGTTCCTCGTCGCCTTTTCGTGCAAGCAGCGCTGCATCTGTCCAAGTTGCTCGCAGAAGCGAACGCTTCTGTTCGGCATGCACGTGGCCGAGGACGTCTGCCTGGACGTCCCCCATCGCCAGTTCGTCTGGACCCTTCCCAAGCGACTCCGCGTCTTCTTCCGCTACCACCGCGCCCTGCTCGGCCGACTGCCCGCCCTCGCCTGGCAGTCCATTGTGCAGACGTACCGTGCCCTGCTCGGCGAGACCGCCACGCCCGGCGCCGTCTTCGCCATCCAGACCTTCGGGCAGCTCATCCATTACCATCCCCACATCCATGCCCTGGTCACCGACGGGGCGTTCACCCCTGACGGCCACTTCATTCCACTGCCCGCCAACCTCGGCCACGAACCCTTCCTCCGCATCTGGGAGAACAATGTCTTCAGCCTCCTGCTCGAAGAGAACCGCATCGAGCCCGCCGTCGTCCGCCGGATCCGCTCCTGGCGTCACAGCGGCTTCAACGTCGACCGCAGCGTCCGCCTCGCAGCAGGCGACCGCGCTGGCGCCGAGCGCCTCGCCCAGTACATGGCCCGCAGCCCCTTCAGTCTCGCCCGCCTTGTCCGCATCGGGCCCGACGGCCAGGTCATCTATCGCGCCGAGAAGGACCACCCCCAACGATTCCCAGCCCTCCACAGTGCGGAGCTCTTCCCGGGCATCAAGCGGAACTTCCAGATCTTCCAGCCCCTCGACTTCCTCGCCGCCATCTTCCAGCACATCCCCGACAAGGGCGAGCACCCGATCCGCTACTACGGGTACTACTCCAACAAGGCCCGAGGCATGCGGGCCAAACAAGCTCGCGCGGCCGTGGCGCCCGACGACCAGCCACCCACGCCCGCAAAACACGCCCCGTTGGACCGACGACGATGGGCCATGCTGATCAAGAAGATCTACCACGCCGACCCCCTCCGCTGTCCCCACTGCGGCGGAACCATGAAGGTCATCGCCGTTATCGAGGCCCATCAGGGCGACGTAATACGGAAGATTCTCCAACACTGTGGGCTCTGGCACGATCCGCCCCCACGTGGCCCGCCCAGGCAAACCCGCCTGTCCCAGGCTGTGCAGCCGACACATGAAGCCGATAGCGATGCCACGTACGAAGCCGATCCCGACTTCCTCGAACATCTCCACCACGAGGCGTGCGAGCAGGGCCAACTGCTCTGGGACGAGTAAACCAGCCGTCAGATTGTCGAATCCCGCCCTTGACTGAGCCGGGATCAGGTATTATAATGCCTGAACTCGGCTTGGGGACGGTCCCCGGGCCCCAACGAACATGCGAAACGGACCAAACGGATGCGCCAGGTGATGAACAGGCCTGAAGCGGAGTGCGAAACCAACGCCGAACGCTCCCCCTCTCCCCAAACCCCTCACCCCCGGGCCACCGACGCACGGTCACGCGGAATCAAATTTCCTATCAGTATCGATGACGGCGTTGAGATGGCGCCATATCTGTAGGGCAGCGTCTGTTTCCATCGTGTTGGGAGTCTTGGCCATCCATTCCAGAATCTTCTCATAAGGCTCCGATCC
>JAQBFL010000120.1:0-2780 GCA_032123415.1 bacterium
GATTCAGACTCCCGCGCCAATGTACCAGAAGCGCGTTAACACCATCGCAATATGTGCATGTGATTCTTCCTCTTCCTTGCCATCAACTGTGACACCGCTACCTATGCTTCTTCCGCAGCCGCTGATGGCTCAACGTTCTGAACGAGGAGTCGTCAACGTATTCGGGGCCAGGAAGAAGGCCAAGACAGATCAGCCCGGAGAGGCTACAATTCGAGGAGCGGGCGCCAGCCATAGTGCCACGGCGCCCGCCGCAACCATGCCGCCCAGTTGGCGGCCGGTCGGTGGACCAGGACCTCCAGATGATCCTGCTGCGTTCCCTGCGCTTTCCGCTACGGGTGCCTCCGCCAGCCATAGTGCAAGTGGCGGAGGTACCCAGATGCCGGATCCGGAGACTTTTCGGGAGGCTCTCTCATATGAGCCTAGCGCAGCGGTGCTGAACGTCGCTCGTCAGCACACCGGAGATGGAGTTCTTCGGTTGTACGGTGAGGACAGCCCGGACGGGCGATCACTACGGAAGGTCCTCGGCTTCCACAGCGGGGGCATATTAGGCGAGTGCGCAATAGCAGACGTCGTCGGCACTCTCAGGGGTGATACTGACGCGCTAGAAGCAAGCACCCGGCTCGATGAGGCGCCAGGTGTAGTCGCCTTCATCATCTCGCTGATGATGCTCCTGAAGGACACGCATCTCCAGCGCCGCCCGGCCATGGAGTACGTGCGGACGGAGAAGGGCTGGTGGCCCTTGGCAGGCCTGCTTTCAGTCCCGCCTTTCACCAGCCGCTTAACAGACAGAGACGTGGTCAAGGGGGTCAGCCTCTTGAACTACCCGCTCTTGGACGTTCTGGTAGAAAAGTTCTTGTCACCAGAGGGACAGACCTACTTCGGGCCGAAGAAGGCTGTCGGGACTACAAGGTCGGTGCTCAAGAACAGCGTCCTAGTGCCAGCCGTGAAGCCGGCACAGATGGGGATCATCACCCCGGAGATAGCCACGTCAGTGCTGGTGTACGCTTACTCAGAGTATGAGGGCCAGTACTGGCAGGGCGGCATTCCCGCAGTATGCGGCATCGGAGTGCCTGCCGCTTTTGGCCCTACGACCACAGGATCGGGCGCCGGCGGCAAGAATGCAGGCCTGAGTGGGACCCTCCGTTGGACGGTCACAGTCGAGAAGCTCAGCGAGCTTGGGTTCGTCCTGATCCACCAGCCCGGACGGCACGGAGTCCTCATCTATACCTTCGGGCTAGTTCTTCCGTCCTACGCCGCGGTGAAGGTTGAGGTTCTGGATGGCAAGGGACTCTGGCATGAAAGGGACGTAGAGGATCCTACGACTCGGTGCGCCTCCGGAACTGCCGTAGCGGCAGGAGCCATCGACATCAGGCGCAGGGCGTTAGCTCGCCGGTTGCTCTCCTACTACTGTGGCCTCGATGCCAGCAACCTGGAGCACCATCTATCTGAGAACGCTCCGGCAGATCCGGTCAGCGCATCGACGCGGGCACTGCGAAAGCAGATCGCTGAGAAGCTTCTTAATGCAGGAGCTGATACGCTCGGGTGGAGACCATGGCAACTAAAAGTGAAGAACATCCGAGTCTCGACTCCGGAACTGGCATCACACGTCATGCTCCATCGGCTGGACAAGTGCTGGTCTCGGATTGCGGCGTCCCGCGGCAAGGGTATCGAGACGGGATTCAAGGTCAGTGACCGACCTCGCGAAACGAACGCGATCCTGCAGAGCATACGGGAGGACACGCGCTGCAACAAGGTAGGTAGAACCGCCGTGGGCATCATCTGCCTTTGCGAGCTCCTAAAGGGGCACGACGGGCAGTGCGTCGGCATGGAATACATTGGAAAAGCACCGCTCAAGGAAGCATGCCACCAGAAGTGCTGGAGGTGCGCCAACGCGTTGCCGATCACGCAGATCGCGTGTACTCCGTGCAACGTGACGTTGCTGTTCAGACGCAACGAGAAGCCTCCGGAGATCCATCAGACTACTCCGGCGACCACCGCGCCTGCTACCGTCCGCCATAGTGCACTGGACGGTAGCTCTCAGCTCACGTTCGCCGAGGTGTGCGCAAAGCAGGTGGAACAGGTCGTGAGCGCGGCTACGGCGCTGCAGAAAGACACCATGGATGGTTTAACGCCACTCCAAAGGCAGGCGCAAGAGCTTCGGGCAGGAGGCCAGGAAGCGGAAGCCATAGTGCCCGGTCGTCCTAGGGCGGTGAAGCATGCTAAGGTGACACCACCTCCTGAAGGTTGGATCGCTCCATCAGCCGCGCTGTGGCGGCGCATCAGGCCGCCGACGGATATGAGCCCAGCTGATCGTGGAGTCTACACGGACCGGTGGAACCAAGTGTGCGATCGTGTGGCTCAGGCCGACTACTCGACCCTGCACCCGACGGACGTGAATCAGTTCTATCCGGCGGAGAATCAGCACGGGTCGCCGATCATGACCCAGGTGACAGGGGCACCAGTCACGGCTTCGTCGCAGACGTTCCGAGCTCTTTGTTGGGCATGGCAGGCGTACGACTTCGGAAACGGTACGCTGCCTTGGGGGATGGACCCAACGGACTCCAAGGATTGGAGTAAGTTCCAAGAAGATCCTGCGAACATCGGCAAGTTCCTCGACAAAGTCGTCGCCGCAGACCCGTCGGACCCGCGCAGTTTGGAACCGTTCTTGCACTATTTGTGCATGCGCGTGGTGGAGGACCCGGAGACTACCAATCAGATCAACCTTTTGGACTTGGTCGTCGGATGGGACGTAGGACCATCTCAGATTCAGGATTGGGGCG
>JAQBFL010000121.1:0-10327 GCA_032123415.1 bacterium
CTGCCGCTCGGGCTTCGCCCCGATGGCCAGCCATACGCAGTGCGCCGCCTCGACCCACTCGTCGAAGATCGTCACGCCGTCCCACTTGTTCGCGCAGCAGGCTTCGTGAAGCAGAAGTAAATCGCGCTCGCTCATCTCGTCCCCCACTCGGCATCCATTGCCGACACCCACAAGATAACGGGTGCGCGTTATCGTGTCAACGATATTTATAGGGGGTGTGATCTTTTTTCGATGCGGGCGGAAAGACTGCGGAATTACTCGGCGCCAGCGTCCAGGGGCGCGACATCGGGAGGGGTTCCGACGTCAGCGGCCCCCGGATCGGACACGTCTTGCGGGTGGGCGTCCCACGCGTCCGCGCTGGCTTCTGGCAGGTCTACGGGCATGGCTTCGGCGGGCGCTTCGGCTGGCGCCACGTCGATCTGGTAGCGCATGATATCGGCGGCCACATGCGGGTTGTAGGCGTAGGCTCCGGCGACGATAGCGCTGGCCACCCCGAAGGCGAAGTTGATCCGCTTGACCCACACACCGGTGATAGGCGGCAGCAACGAGACGATGGTCAGCAGCGTTGCCCCGCTGAACACCAGCGTCGCGCGCGGGATCGGCGTTCCCAGGGTGATCTCCCAGATGGTCGCGACGGCCCACGCCACGACGGCGATGATCAACCCGATCTTGGCTCTGTTTGCCGTCATGCTATCCTCCCAGCAAGGCGACGACCACGCCGCCAGCAGCGCCAGCTATCGTCACCAGCACCGACAGGCGAGCCCATCCCGCGGCGACCATGCGCCTGCTCTCTGCGCGGATAGCCTGCGACTCTGCGATGCTCTGTGCGTTGCGCGTGATGTACTTTTCGTGTCGGTCGCAGCGCGCCGGGTCAAAGGCGCGCACGTCGCGCTGGATACCGTCGAGCGTCGTGTCGATGCGGTCCAGCCGCTTGATGATGATGTCGAAAGCGTCGACCGGCATACACACCTACACGGCTGCGAGGACCGCCAGTGGCATCCTCTGGTCCTGCGGCTGCACCGGACCGACGCACTGCCGGCCGCCGCGCCATCTGGGCTGGCCGTAGGCGTCCGTCGTGCTCGTACCGATGGCGTCCCCGGACGGTATCACGCGGCGCAGCGGCGAGTCGTGCAGCGGCGTCAGTCCGTCTGGTCCGCCAAGTCTGCGGTCGTCCACAAGGCTAACGTCCGTCGCCTGGGCAGCGGCTAACACGACGCCGTAATAGACGTTGTCCCCGCCCGACAGCGACGTGACATTGAACGCCCCGCCCTGTTCCACGAATCGGCGCGCGTGGCTTCCCTCAAGCGTCAGGCTGGGGATGGTGAGTCCAGCAGACACGTAGAACAGCGCGGCCCCAACCACGTCACGGGCATAACCCGAGTTCTTGATCGATACGGTCGGGGTGCCCTGCCAGGCCCAGAACGCACCAACGGTACACTCGACATCCGCCGTAATGCCGACATCCTCTACGGTCAGCGCGGTAGCCACGTTGCCAGGGCGAATTCGCACCACTGCGCCGATGGTGCACGTCCCGCTTATGATCCCACGCTTGAGCGTCACAGCCGCGCCAACCTGAGACAGTCGGATGGCGTAGCTCCCCGACGACAGAACCAGCCGGAAGTCTCGCAGTTCTATCGAGTTGTTCGCGTACACCTGTATGCTGTCGGAAGCATCCTGCGTGATCGTCCCGCCCTCGAATACGGTGCCAGCGCCGGGGTTCCACGCGCCCACAGTAAGCAGCGTCAGCGCGATCGTGTAGTTGCCTCCTACGGTGTTCGTGTAGCGGGTGTTCGCTATGGCGCTGTTGTTGATGGACTGCGGGCCGTAGGTGCCAGCAACGACGGTGCGGATCTCTGCCGCATTGTCAACCGCAGCCACGGCTGCCACGGTGGCCAGCCCCTGCGAAGTGTACGATCCAGGGGTCGCGCCGGTTGAGTCGACGAGATAGACAGCCATCACTTCACCTTCTTAGGCTTGGCGGGCTTCTTCGGCTTGTCATTGTCCTTGGGCGGGTCTTCGTCCTCGACGGGCGGTGCGACGTATTTGGTGTTCTTGATCAGTTTGCCAGACTTTGATAGCCGCTTGGCGCCCTTGCGCCACTCTGGGATCTCTTCTTCTGCCACGACGACGCGCACGAACTCGCCGAGGGCGCGGTCTGCGTCGCTCCACACTGCCAAGGCAGGCCGCACTTCGCCCGCGAGCGGCCCGCCGTCCTTGTCGCAGATGGCTTCAAAGGCCATGCGGCCCTCCTCCTATTGGACGCGGTCGCCGCTCTTCTGGAAGCGGATGCGCGTCTTGACGCTACCGCCCGCGCCTGCGTGCGCCGTGGTCGACGTGATGCACACGCCGTAGATCGGGAAGCAGTGAATCCACTGCATGAGCATGGCGCCAAGCGTGGCGCTTGCCCGGGTGACGCGCGTAGGCGGCATCACCACGGTACCCGCGTTGCGGTAGTCGGCATATGTGAAGGCGGCGGGCATCGAGTCGAATCCGAATACCGTCACGATGTAGTCGTAGGCCGCCGACGCGCCAGGGTGCGTCAGGTCCAGCGTGGCCAGCGCCTTCGTCAGCCCGTCCGCCCGGTCTCCCGAGGTGGTCGACGCAAGCGCCGCATCCCAGATCGAGATAAACTGCTCGGTCTGCGCGGCGGTGAACGCGAAGAGCGAAGACCCGCCCGCTGCGCCCGTGGCGACGGTGCGGAAATTGCCAACGTCGTCAGTGGTTACCTGGTCGTAGCGCTTGTCCGGCATGTTGCCCCCGTCTGGCGCATAGGGCGCCCTGCTGGTATCATACGCGCGAGCGCGTGCGCTTGCAAGAAGGGAGGCGCGTTGTCAATGAATATCAAGATCGACGACCGCGAGCTCAAGCGCTGGTTGCTATTCGCCGAGAAGCAGTTGCCCTACGCTCACGCGCTGGCGCTGTCCACGTTGGCATGGAAGGCGCGCGACGACCTACGCGACGAGGCAGAGCGAAGCCTGACGATCCGCCGCGGGTTCCCCATGCGTGGCATCGTGTCGACGCGCGCGGACAAGCGGAACCTGTCGCGCGGCGCAGTCGTCGGCAGCCGCGACGAGATGATGGCCGTGCTCGCCATCGGCGGCGACAGGCCGAAGACGGCGCCCATCCCGATGATCGCCGACAGGGGCAGCGGCGGCGCAGGCTACCCGCGCGCGACGATGAAGACGGCGGTCGCCCGCGCCAACTGGTTCTCGCGCGCCAAGAAGAAGGCGACGAAGAAGGCGCGGCGCTTCATCGGCGAGATCAACGGGATGAAGGGGCTCTGGCAGTCGACGAAAGAGAAGGGCGGCAGCTCGCTGAAACTGCTCTACAAGATCCAGGACCGCCCGGCGCACATCGAGAAGCGGTGGGAGTTCTACCGCACCGTCGAGCGCTCGGTCGAGCGCAACTGGCCGCGCGTGGCTGAGGCGTCAGCGATGAAGGCGTTGGACACGCGGAAGGCTAAGCGCTAGCCGACGAGGCACTGACACAGGCCGAAGCCCTTGGCGGCGTCGTAGGGCTGGATGACCTTGTCAACCTCGATGCGCCTGTCACAGACGCCAGGATTCGGCGATGGCATGCCGCGGCCGTCCTTGCCAGCGCGCAGGAAGTCTCCCGGCTCGCACTTGCCACCCACCTCTACAAGCGCCTGCCCGATCAGCGCAACGGGCGTCCATTCTTCGCGAGTGTGCATGCGGCCGTCGTCTGGGGCGTTGCCAAGGACAATGGCAGTCGTAGACACCACCCCGCGAATGCGATCGCCCGGTTGCGTCACGCGAACAAGCCCGTTCTCGTACGTCACCAGCAGGCGACCGGCGATGGTGCCGGAGCACATGAAAAGCTCTGCAAAGTCGGCGCCACCGCCGACGACTGCCGCGTTTGGCACGGCGCTCTGGTTGAAGGGCACGGCGCCGCCTGCGGTTCCGCCGTAGAACGTCCCCGTCTGCGAGTCGATGCGCCACGTACGCGCGCCGCCGTATCCGCCGTAGACCTGGGCCACGGTCGCCGGGATGCCAGCGACCGGCGTATCCTGTGACCCCAGCAGCACGCAGTTGGTAAGCCCTGTCATCGCGTCATTGCCCGCCGTCTGCCCGTACCCGATGGCCGCGCACCCTGCCCCATCGTTGTTGAACGTCGTCGCGCCAGCCGCGGACACGGCCACCGTCGCGCACACGTTGCCGTCGATGGTGACGCCGCCGAGCCCGACGTTGGTAGCGACTGCCGCTGCCGAAATTCCGTTGACTGCCACTGTGTTGCACGCAAGAGTCGCGCCGTTATCGCCGGTAACGGTGCAGTCTTCCGATGCGATAGACGCCGCGTTGTCGCCGCTGACCGTGGCGCCGTCGCAGGCGATGGCCGCCGCTTGCGAGCCCGTGATCGCCACGACCGCCGCAGCCGACGTAGACGCAGACACGGTCTGGTTGGCGCCCGCCCCCGTTGTGATCGCGTTGGTGTCGGCCGCGCTTGACTCCACCCGGCTATTGTTGCCGGCCGCCGTGATCGCGACGGTGTTAGCAGTGGACCCGTCAACCACGGCACGATCGCCAGACGCGGTGATCGCGCCTGCCACCCCGACGATCTCGCCGTTGTCCACGCGCGACCTGTCGCCAGACACCGTGATCGCGCCTGTCGACGTGCCCGACCCTGCGACGTAGGATTGGTCGCCAGACACGGAAAAGGTGCCCGTCCCCGCCTGCGTGGATGCCAGTAGCGCGCGCTTGTGTACAGTGCCAACGGTCCCGCCCGTGATGGCACCGGACCCGCTGTGCAGCGCCCGCACCGGCCCGATGACCTCTTCGAGCATGTCGGTGCGGCTGCCGTCCATCGCGATGCCCGCTGGAGTCGCCACGCTGCCGAGCATGCACACGCGGTGCAGTTCGTCCGTCAACTGCGCGAAGTACGCGCTGTTCAGAAGCGTTGTCGCCAGCACGCCGCCGCCGGCCACGTCGCACGTCGGGTATGCTGCCCCGGCGAGGTGCCCCGCTGCTGGTAGCGCGGGCAGTTCCGTCGTGATGACAGCCGCCGCGGCGGTGATCGGTAGCGTCTCGCCCAGATAGCTTTTCATCGCTTTCTCCTATACCCAGTAGAACACGATCCGCGTGTGCAAGGGCTTGTACTTGTTGAACAACTGCGAGATGATGTAGCGCATCCGCGCCGTCGTGGCCGCTGGTCCCGTGACCGCCCACGTAAACACCGCCGAAGTAGGATAGAGCGGATAGCACGCTTTCGTGCACGCTTTCCACGGCGTAAACCCCGGGTTGGCGATCGTCACTGTCACGCCCGCCGCCGCCGCAAGCCCGATGAAGTACGCCGCGGTATCTCCGCCCGTCGCGATGTAGCGCGCGTGCGCCCTGGCCTGCCTGATAGCAGTGGTGTCGGCGGGGTCGGGCGGCTCAAGCCCCAGCTCCGTCTCCCACAGGCCGAGCGTATCCACGGCGCTGCTGGGCAGGCTCTCTGCCATCGCGCCAGACTCTGCGCCGGTTAGCGGGTCCACGTCGTATACGCGCCCGTGCAGGCGGGCGAGCTCTTCCGCGAGCGCCTGCGTCAACAGGTCCATGCGGCTGTCGCTGCTGCCCGTCGTCGGCCAGATCCGCCCCTTCGGCAGCAGGTCGCGCAGGATGGCCGCGTAGTCCGCGGCGGTTGCAGGGGCGGGCAGCGTGGGCATGCGTTCCCCCTAGATCCAGGTGATGCCGGTGAGCGTGTGCGCCTGTGTGGCGCCCGCTGTGATGTCCGACAGGCCGGTGCCGTCCCACGCGCCGGTCCCGAGCGGGCGTAGGTCCGTCAGCGTGTAATTGTCCACGCCCGTCACACCGCCGATGGTCTGCCGGATCTCACTGTTGTAGATCGTCTCTGACGGTCCACCGACGCGCGCGAAGAGGGCTTCGACTGCTGCGACGATGGCCGCCTGCACATCTGCTAGGACGTAGGCGGGGTCAATCAGTGCGAGCCCGGTGATCTCCAACTCACTCGCCGTGCCCGTCGCCTGCGTGACGATCAGCGGGTACATGGAAAGCTTCTGGTCCAAGCCCGCAAGCACCGTCGCTGGCGTCGGCGTGGCAGCAGGCGTCGGCGGCGTGTAGACGACGCGCACGTATCCGGGACTCGGGCTGTCGGCCCATGCGCCGGTCACGCCTGATACCGCCTTCGCGTCTGCCTCGTAGTCCGCCGCCGTGCCCCAGTGCGGGATCGTGCGGATGCGCTCCAGGATGCGGATGCGCCAGTCCTCGATTGCCTCGATGTCCACGCCGCCCGTGATCCCAGCGAGCGCCGCCCCGTCCGACGTGATGCCTGCGATGGGCGACGACAACGAAAGCGTGGCGCCTGCCGCGAGGTTCCCCGCCGCGCCTGCCACGGACGCCAGGACGTTGCCCGCCGCGGTGCCAGGGTACGCGCCCGGGTCCACAATGGCGACCGTCGTCAGGTACTCCGTGCCGTCGTCGGCGACAACCAGCGTGCCGATAGGGATGTTTCCCGCCGCCGCCGTCCAGGTAAACGTGGCCGCGCCGTTGGCGGCGACTGCCGGGTTGCGCGCCACGCCGTACTCCGACGCGATGCGGCCCAGCCACGCCTCGGTTGCCGTGGACGCGAAGCGCTCACGCACAGTGCGGTCGAGGTAGCCATACAAGCCATTGGCGAGCCCTGCCCATGCGTGCGCCACGGCGTACCAGGGGCTGCGGCGGATGCGCGGGTCTTCGCCCGTGAACCGCGAGTAAAGGTCGCCCATGATGCGCGTGATAAGCGCGGGCAGCGTAGGGCGGGTAAAGCCCGTCGGGATGATAGGCATTACAAGTCCTCCCACAGATCGGTGTATCGGAACTCCTCGCGCGAGCCGTCAGGGCGCGTCACCGTCACGCCGAGCGCAAGCGCCTGCTCGCCTGTGTCGGTTCCGTAGCGCTCGGCCACTACGGCCACGGCGCCCGCGAGCCCGTCCTTGACCATCCAGGCGAGCGCTTCGCTGGCGTACTGCTCCGCCTTGCGCAAGTTCTCGTCGGTCAGCGGCGCGGCGTGCAGCAACCAGAGACGCGAGCCGAACAAGTCGCCGGGGTTGTCGGTGTAGGCGTCCGCCCACCAGCCGCGCCGGTCGGTGTCGCCGCCTGGCAGCAGGTCGCCGGGTTCCGCGCGCCGGTCCGTCAGCAGCGACGCCATCACGTATTCGCCGAGGTGCGGCACGACGCGCGCTTCTGGCAGGGCGCCGAGGCTGGCCCACGGGTCGGTCATTGCGACTCTCCATCATCGGACAGCGGCCCGACGCTGATAGGATACACGTATCGGTGCGGGATGTCGTCCCCCTCATCGTACGTGATGAGCACGGCGCCCGTGCCGGGGTCGTCGCACAGTCCCCCCGCGTCGGTGCTGATCGCGCTGGTGTCCACCGTGACGGTCGCGCCGACCGCGGCCGGGTGGTTCAGCGCGACGTGCAGCAGGTAGTCGTCAACCGCGTCCACAGCGGCGGTGAGTACGGCGAGCGTCGCGTCGACGGGCACCGCGGACACGCCCCACAGCGCGGTGTTGGCCACGTCCGCCGCGGTCGGGATCTGCGTCCCGCCGCCGGTGGCGACCATCGTCACGTCGAGGTGCTGCCGGTCGACCTGCGCTACGGTGTCCACGCCGCAGTTGAGGGGCTGATACTCGTAGGCGCCGAGATCCTGGGCAGCGCCGACGACGCGCGTGTCTCCGTTCAGATCGGTTGCGTCGCCGTCGTTGACGCCCGCGTTGATGAGGCTTGAAGTCACGAGCAGGTTGTAATCCCCACCCGCCGCGTTGACAAAGCCGGGGTCGGCCAGCGTCACCACGTCGTTCGCGCCAGCGCCGCCGAGCGCGAGCACGCGATAGCCGTTGTAGTCCTGGCCGAGCCCGCCGTTGAGGTATTCGATGGTGTCGGCCCAACAGTCCTGGATGGTGCCCAGCGCCGCGCTTGCAGACGTGCGCTTGATGCCTGACGCCGCGCAGATGATGGTGCAGCCGGACACGTCCAGGGTAGCGGCCCCCCGTCGTGTTCCAGTCGAGCAGCGGACCAGCGCCAGCGCCAGCGCTGAGGCACTCGCGGATCGTCCACGTACCCGCCACTGCGCCCGCGTTGGAAGCCACGCCCGCGTTGGAGCACTGCGTGAAGATGCAGCGGCGGGCGGTGAGCACCGGGGCGGGCGCTGCGAGCTCCACGCCACGAAGCGCGGGGCCGATGGTGCAGTCGTTCAGCGTCACGGTGGGCACCGCGCCCGCCGCACCTGTCTGCTCTATGGCGTCAAGTCCGCCGCCGTGGCTCACCGTGCAGTTGTTCAGCGTCACCGTTGCGGCGTTGCCACCCTGGGCTACGACGCGGAACGTGCCCTGCCCCGCCGCCGACTTGCTAATGTCGCAGTTGTGGAACGTGATGCCCGTCTTCGGCGTGGCGTTGGAGTCGATGAGCACGGCGCTTTGCCCGACTACCGTGTTGGTTATGGCGAACCCGTAGGTGGCGTCGCCGATGGTCCAGCCGCTTCCGACGTTCAAATATGACGCACCATAGGCCAGGGTCTTCGCCGCGCCGTTGGCGTTGATGATCTGGATGTTCGTCTTCGCGGAGTAGGCCGACCCTGCCTCTGCGTAGGTGCCCGCGCCGCGGGAGTCCAGCACGCGGTCTCCGTTGCCGGCTGCGAGCAGTGCGGCGCCGATGGTGGCGTGGTCAGCTGGGACTAGTCTATCCGTCATGGCACATCCTCATAGGTGAGCTTGAACCCGGCGTCCACGATCCCCGTCGTGCCTATCCCTGACGCAATCACCATGATGTCGCCCTTCGCCTCGACTGCGAACTCAATGGGCCACGTCTGCGTGTCCTGCGTGATCGACTTGGTATCCTGCGCTCGCCAGCCGCCATCTCCGTAGTCCCGCTTGAGCAGTTGCACGTTGAACGACTTGCTCTCCGGGCTCCCAGCGTACCACGACGAAAGGACGGCGCGCTTGCCTGCCGGAACCGTCCAGATCGCGATCTCCGTCTGGTTATACGACGGCTGAATCAGCCCGACCGTAGCGCCTGCGCCTGCCTTGCGGATCGTCACCGTGCCCACTACGCCGCCCGTGCCAATGATGCCGCCGCTTCCGCCGTGCGTCAGAGGATACGCGCGGTTGATGCGAGCCCAATTGCCTATCGCGACGACGCCCACGCCGTTCAACTGCACGTCTAGCGTCTTGACAGCAAAGGTCGTGGCCTCCAACCCCTGTATTCGGATCGTGCGAGCGCCTGCGCCAGCAGGGAAGGCGTCCGCTGCGCTGCTGGACACGACCTCGGCCGCGTAGGTGTCAAGGTCCAACCCAGCGAGCGCCGTTGATGGCCCCCACACTGGTTCATACGATCCGTTGGGGACATTCTCGTTGCGCCCGAACTTGTTGACCAGCACGCGATCAGTGCATAGCCCAATCGCGACTGCGTACTCCATCGAAAGAGAAACGACCGTATAGGCGCCGTCGACGAAGTGGAGCGCGTGCGGGAGTCCGTCCTCTCCGAGGATGCGGATGGTGTTGAACTTGCTCATTAGTACACCTTCCAGGCTGTGCCGGTGGCGTAGACGCTGATCGACTCGTAGCCCCGGATCTCCTGCACTGCCTCCCCGTCGATCAACTCGCCGCCCTGCCCGACCAACTGAATCGGGAAGGCGTCCGCGTTCCCGCTCTCGTCGCTGACGATATAGACGCGCCCGCTGATAGATACTTGCGAAGTGGGAAGCGTGATAGTGCGGGTCGCCGCTGTGTTGGTCACGCCGATGATGTAGTCATCCGTCGCCGCGGCGTACGAAATGGCCGTTGCCGTGCGCTTTGCAGAGTACCCGCCGACGCTATCCCAGATGGCGTTGCCCATTGCGCGCATCAACTCGGTGCGGTCCGTCGCGTCTATCGCCGCCTGGACGTCGATTCCGGTCTTGATGGCGTCGCCTAGTGCGTCCCCGCCCGCGCTCATTTTGCCCTCACGTCTGCCACGTGGTTTCCAAGCACGCCGTACGTCACGCCGGTGAAGGGGTCAACTCCCTTGGCTGTCACCACCCCGTCTTGCAGTGCCACGGCGCTGCTGTCGCCCAAGTATAGCACGTCGCCGGCGCGCTTCACCGTCACCGACCCGTTGGACAACCGCACCTCGTGCCCGTTGTTGTCGTACATGGCCACCTCGCCATCGGCCAGCCCCGTGATGCGGTAGCGCCTGTCGGCTGCCACGATGCACACGTGATGGTCAGGCGTCCCGCCAATCTCCAGGATGATGCACTCGGCGCCGCTGTTCGGTCGGCTGGTGAAGCCGTAGCGCTCGAAGTCCTCGACCGCGTCGGTGCCCTCGCCCGCGCGCCCGTCCGTCCAGACGCCCTGC